>NZ_JBHTSA010000068.1:0-46968 GCF_042795405.1 Streptomyces sp. NPDC056480
TCGCGGCTCGCACTGCTGCTCGCCGAGGAGGGTGCGGGCCCCGACGCGGTCGTGGGGGGGGGCGGGCCCCCGGCCCCCGCCCCCCGCCGGGCCCCCCTCACAACTTCCCCGGGCGGGCCGGGGGGGGCCCCCGCCCCCCGGGGCGGGGGCCCGCACACCCCCCCCGGGTTGTGTCGCGGCGCCCACGCGCGGTGCCGGGCGGCCGTCCTACGCTCCCGATCATGAGTGCTGTCGCCCGAAGCCGTCCGGACCGAGTGGTGCGGCCGTTCCTCCACGGCCTGATCGCCGTGGGCCTGGTCGCCGCAGGGTCCTTCCTGTGGAACGGCTCGCCGTACCCCGAGGCCGATCCCGACGCGGTCGCCGTGCGCCTCAAGGCGCAGGCCCAGCGGGTCTACGACGAGGCCGCGCTCCCCGGAGCCCCCGGTGTGCGGTCCCGGGTGGAGACGGGCACCTGCTCCTACCGCGGTCTCAGGTCCGTCGCCCACATCGACCGGGGCCGCCCCGACGTGCGCAGTTTCGGGCTCTCCTGGAGCGTCACGGACATGCCGGAGGCCGAGGCCCGCGCGGCGCAGACGCGCACCCGCCTCCGCCTGGAGCGGGACGGCTGGAGGCTCGTCGGCGAGAACGTCTCCGACCTCGGCTTCCGCTTCGAGCACCCCGGGACGGGCGACAAGGTGGACGTCGACTGGTACGAGCCCACGGGCACCTTCGCCCTCAGCGCCTCCGCACCCTGCGGCAGGCTGCCGGACGGCTTCTCCGCGCACGACTGGCCGGCCGCCGCCTGGACGCCTCGCTGAGCGCTGCGGGGCTGGCCGATTCGTGCCACTGGCGGTCTTCGGCAACCGGCGCCCGCGTCGCGGAGTACCTTCCGGACGTCGCCGGCCCACGGCGGTCGAGGAACTCATCCGGAAGAAGGTGCAGGACGTGGCGAAGGGTCGCAAGAACGGCCTCTACGAAGGCGTCTCCGAGGAACTCTCCACCCTGATGCGGTCGGGGTGGGCGGACACCGAGCGGCACGGGCTCGAGCCCGACGAGCAGGCCCCGTACGCGGCCCGCCGACGCGCCGCGCTCTCCGCGCGCTTCCCCGGCGAGCGCCTCGTGATCCCCTCCGGCAACCTCAAGACCCGCTCCAACGACGACACGTACCCCTTCCGCCCGTACACGGGATACGTGCACATGACCGGCGACCAGGCGCGCGACGGCGCCCTCGTGCTCGAACCCCGCGCGGACGGCGGCCACGACGCCTTCTGCTACCAGCTGCCGCGCGACAGCCGCGACAACGACGAGTTCTGGATCGGCTACACGGCCGAGCTCTGGATGGGCCGGCGCCGCTCGCTCGCCGAGGCCGAGGTCGTCCTCGGGCTGCCCTGCCGCGACGTGCGGACCGTCGCCGAGGACCTGGCATCGGGTTCCGGCGTGCCGACCAGGATCGTCCGCGGCGTCGACCCGGCACTCGAAGCCGCGGTCACCACCGACGAGGAGCGCGACGACGAGCTGGAGGAGGCGCTCTCCGGACTCCGGCTCGTCAAGGACGCCTGGGAGATCGGCGAGATGCGCAAGGCGGTCGACTCGACCGTCCGCGGGTTCACCGACTGCGTCGGCGAGCTGTCCAGGGCCGTCGCCTCCTCCGAGCGGTGGATCGAGGGCACCTTCTTCCGCCGGGCGCGCCTGGAGGGCAACGCCGTCGGATACGGCTCCATCTGCGCCGCCGGCGAGCACGCCACGATCATGCACTGGACGGAGAACGACGGACCGGTCCGGCCCGGCGAGCTGCTCCTGCTCGACGCCGGCGTGGAGACCCGCTCCCTCTACACGGCCGACGTCACCCGCACCCTGCCGATCAGCGGCACGTTCACCCCGGTCCAGCGCCAGGTGTACGACGCGGTGTACGAGGCGCAGGAGGCCGGCATGGCCGCGGTCAAGCCGGGTGCCCCGTACCGCGACTTCCACGAGGCGTCCCAGCGGCACCTGACGGCGCGGCTCGTCGAGTGGGGCTTCATCGAGGGCCCCGTCGACCGCGCGTACGCCCTGGGTCTCCAGCGCCGCTTCACGATGGCCGGGACCGGGCACATGCTCGGCCTGGACGTCCACGACTGCGCGCAGGCCCGCACGGAGGAGTACGTCGACAGCCTCCTCGAACCGGGCATGGTGCTCACCGTCGAACCCGGGCTGTACTTCCAGCCCGACGACCTGACCGTGCCGGAGGAGTGGCGGGGCATCGGCGTCCGGATCGAGGACGACCTGGTCGTCACCGACGACGGCCACGAGAACCTGTCGGCGGGCCTCCCCCGCTCCTCGTCCGAGGTCGAGTCCTGGATGGCCCGCTTCGCGGGCTGACCCGACCCGGGGAGTGGATCACGGCCCCGGCGGTGCGGTCCGGGGGAACGGGCGTCCGCGGGGCTACAGTCGGCGACCGGAGTGCGCCCCCGGTCCCGCCCCGGTGGGCGGCGGCGGGTCGTGGGCGGCACCGGAGGAATCCCCGTGAGACGTGTGACCGCAGGGACCGTGGCCGGCCTCGTGGTGGCCTTCGGGGGGCTGGGCGCCGCCGGGTGGGCGCCCGGCGCGTCGGCCGCCGCGCGCGAGGGGGCCCCGGAACCCGTGGCCCGCGTGTCGGGCGGTGCGGGGGACGGCGTCCCGTGCGAGGTCTCGGTCCCGTACGCCGCGGGCGTCGGCGGGTACGTGTCCTACCGCATCCCGGCCGTCGTACGGACCCCGGCCGGCACCCTGCTCGCCTTCGCCGAGGGGCGGGTCGGCAGCGCCGGGGACAGCGGCGACATCGACCTCGTGGTGCGGCGGTCGGAGGACGGCGGTTGCACCTGGGGGCCGACGCGGGTCGCCGCCGACGCAGGCGCCGACACCCGCGGCAACCCGGCACCCGTCGTCGACCCGCGCTCCGGCGACGTGGTCCTCCTGAGCTCGTTCAACGGCGGTGAGGCCACCGAGGCGCAGATCCTGGGCGGTGAGGTCCCCGCTGCGCGGAGCCGACGGGTGTTCGTCCAGCGGAGCACCGACGACGGACGGACGTTCTCGGAGCCGCGGGACATCACCGCCGCCGTCAAGCGCCCCGACTGGCGCTGGTACGCCACGGGCCCCGGCCATGCCGTCGCGCTGACCCGGCCCCCGTACGCCGGTCGCCTCGTCGTACCCGCCAACCACTCCTCCGCACCCCCGGAAGGTTCGGGCGACACCGGCCGAGAACCCCGGTACTACGGGGCGCACGCGCTCTACAGCGACGACGGCGGCCGCTCCTGGCAGCTGGGCTTCGTGGACGACACGTACGACGGCACGGTCAACGCCAACGAGTCGACCGCGGCCGAACTGCCCGACGGCAGGGTGTACTTCAGCACGCGCGACCAGCTCGGCACCGCCCCCGGCAACCGCGCCGACGCCCATGCGGGGATGGGTGCGACGCACCTGCTGCGCCCCTTCGCGCCGCAACCCGGCCTGGATCGCGTCCCCGTGGTCCAGGGCGGTCTGCTGTACGTGGGCGGGTCCGGCGGCAGCCTGTTGTTCTCGGCCCCCTCGGTGCCGACGACCCGCGCCGAGCCCGCCCTGTGGAGCAGCGAGGACGGCGGCCGGACCTTCACGCGGAGGCTGACCGTGTCCCGCGACAAGGCCGCCTACTCGGACCTCGTCCCCCTGGACGAGGCGACGATCGGACTCCTCCACGAGACCGGGACCGGAAGCGCGTACGAGACGGTGGAGTTCCGCCGCATCCCGCTGGCGGCGGTGACGGGCCCGGCGGGCCGAGGGCTCTCAGGGTCGTCCCGTACGTGATCTCGCTCGACGCCCCACCCCGACCCGGCGGACAGCCGGCTGTACGCGCCTATTCCGAGGTCAGTGCCGCAATTCTTTCATCGACGAACTCCACAGCGAAGTCCGCCTGGAGTCCGGTTCCTCCGATGTGGAGATCGAGGAAGTGCATGACTCCACCGCTGATGACCCCCTGAAGATCGTTCACCTTGGCGCTCTTGGCCTTCAGGAGGCTGTCCCTTATCTCCTGAAGCTGGGACAACCCGAGATTCTGGATCTCGTTCTTGAAGATCGTGTCCCCTCCCCGCTTTCCGATCTGCCAGCGGGTGCCGGTGACGAAATCCATTTTGACAGCCCAGCCGATCTTGTCCGAACCCCCTTCGCTGAAGGTGAGGCGCCCTGCTCCTTCGGCGCCGGCGATTTGACTGCCCAGGTTCTTCTTCTTGAATTCGTCCAGAGCCTTCACTGCCTTCGTGTACCCCGACGGGGGTTTGGTCAGTGTCCCTCCACCGAATATCTTGTAGACGTGATCGCCTACTTTGTGCACCCCCAGCGACGCCTCTCGTGAGTCGTACGTCTCGGCGATCTCCTGTCGCTCCCGGTCGGGAAACTTGATGGTCTTCACGGTGGGAACGGCGACGGCAGCGGGGGGTTCGGCGGCCTTCTTCTTCCCGCCCTTCCCACCTGCCCGCTGAATCGGTGATGCCGAGTGTTCCGGTGTGTCACCGGACGACCGCACCGCCGAGGGGCCACCCGCCATGACCCTCGCCGCATTGGCTTCGGCTTCGCGTTCGAAGCGGTCGCCGGGGTCGGAGATGCTGAGGCCCTTGCCGTTGTCGGTGCCGGAGACGGGGCCCTGGCGCTGCTGCACGACATGGGTGAGCTCGTGGGCGAGGGTGTGTTTGTCTCCCCCGCCGTCGCCGATGACCACGTTGCTGCCGCTGGTGTAGGCGCGAGCGCCGATCTCGGCGGCGGAAGCGCGGGCGGCGCTGTCGTCGTGGATGCGGACGTCGGAGAAGTCGGCGCCGAGGCGGGACTCCATCTCCTCGCGGAGCGGGGTGTCCAGGGGGCGGCCGGTCGCGGCGAGGACATCGGGGACGGCGGAACGCTGAACGGCGGGCCGTTCGGGGGAGGTCTGCCGGTGGCCGCAGCCCGCGCCGTGCACATGCTGTTCGTGCGCCTGCTCCTCCCGCTGGACGGAAGGCCGGGCGTGAGGGTGGCCGGAGCGCTGGAGCGTCCGCAGAACGGCTGCGTTGCCCGCGGTCCGCTGAAGCGCCAGGAGGCCGGCGGCATCCACCGGCTCGGCCTTCCGGGGGCGGGGGGCCTGGGCGGCGGCCGCCTGATCGGAGCGGCGTTCATGCTGTACCAACTGAAGAACCTTTCAGCGAAGTGACACAGCCCACGACACCCTGTCGCTCCCGGTGTCGCCAGGTCTGGAAGGGCAGTCGCTCGGGCACCGGTCCCCGCCGTCCGAACACCCGGCACGTCCCTTGCGCACCTTCCGGACCGCCGGGGGACCCCCCTGCTCGCGGCCGGTCCGGGTGACGGTGCAGCCGGCGGAGCAGGCCACGGTTCACGCGGAGGCCGTGAGGTCCTCGTACAGGGCGAAGAGGCGGGGGAGCGGCGGGCCGGGGTCCGGCCCCGGGGGGTTCGTCAGCGCGGTCCACGCGGTGGCGAAGAGCTGACGCGCCCCGGCTCCCGGCCAGGGAGCGGGGAGCAGTTCGGGCGGCAGCAGGGGATCGGGCTCCATGGCGTACGTGAAGGCGGCGGCGAGCTGGACGGCGAGCGTCAGCCGCTCGGGGGCCGTCGGGCTCCCGGCGCGCTCGGCGTCGTCCGGGTTCTCCAGCCGGTCGAGGCAGCTCCGGGCGAAGTCGGCCAGGCGGTCGTGCCGTGCGGCGATCTCGTCGAGGGGCCAGAGCGCGGCGGCCAGCGCCCGCGGTTCGGCGATGTCTCCGACCCGCAGGTCGGTGCTGCTGAGGTAGGTGACCTGGCCGGGGACGCCGAGGTGGTGGGCCTGGGCCTCGACGAGCGGTGCGATCGGATGGGCGGCCGCGTACAGACCCCCCTGGACCGGTGCGGCGCCGAGGTGCAGCAGAGTGTCGCGGAGCGCGTCGCGCGCGGCCCGCGCCGACTCCGGCACGGCGAAGGCGAAGAGGTGCCACCTGCCGTCCCAGGGGGCGAGCCCGTGGTCCTGGCGGTAGGCGTGAGCGACATGGGCGGCGTCGGGGGCGATCGCGCCGGTGGGGTCGGCGACCGCGCGGAGGACGGCCTTGCGCCCCCGTCCCTCGTGGGTGAAACGGCCTTCCGCGACAAGGCGCTTGACGCAGAGCCGGACCTGCTGGTCGGTCATGGAGAGGAGGCCGGCGACGGCGTAGAGCTCCCCGGCGTCGACGGTGCCGTCGGTACGGACGAGGGCGTGGACGAGCGTGCGGGTGGGGATGGGGTTCCAGGCGGAGTCGTCGGAGGCTGCGGCAGGGGTGGCATGCGCGGCGGATCCGGACCGGCCCGATTCCTCGGCGGCATCCGCTCCGCCCGCCTCCGTCGGGGTGACGCGGCGCTTCATCGGGCCTCCTGGTGGTGCGGGGCGTCGGCGGCGGTGACCGGCCGGTGCATGGTCGTCGCGGCGCCGAAGCCCATCAGGCCGCGCAGGTAGGGCGTCTTCTCCGTGTGGACGGCGACGAAGCCGTGCCGCTCGTACAGCGCGCGGGCGCGTGGATTGACGTCGATGACGTCCAGCCGGATGCGCCGGCAGCCGGCCTCGGCGGCCACGGCCGCGATCTCGCGCAGGAGGAGACCGCCGAGGCCCGTGCCCCGGTGCTCGGGGGCGACCGCGATGCCGTCCATCACCAGCTCACGGGCGGCGGGCCGGCGTTCGAAGAGCGCGAGGAGGGCGAGGCGGGGCAGCCCGCGCAGCACCCCGTACGCCGCGAGGACGTCCGCCGCGCCGCCGCCGGTGAGCCCGCGCCCGTCGAGCCGGTAGCCCGCGACGCCCGCCACCTCACCGTCGACGAGCGCGGTGACGCCCCGGTCGAGGTGGAGATGGGCGGCGAGGAAGGCGCGGGCCTTGCCGGGGGGATTCAGGGCGGCGCCGAGCTTGCGCCCGAACGCCTCCCAGTACAGCGCGGCGACCCTGGCCTCGCTGCCCTCGGGCACGCCTCGGCGCACCACCGGCCGTGTGTCCATCGGTCCTCCTCCGGTCTCCTCCTCCGAGCTTGCGCTTTCGATGGTAATACGTTCATTCTCGATACGAGCGTTCTTCAAGCGATAGTTATGGGGGAGATCATGACGCTGCAAGCTACGGCGGCGGGGCGGGGCGCCGGGGATCCGGGGCCCGGGAGCGGCGCGCGGCTCGCGCACGTCGACGCCCTGCGCGGGTTCGCCCTGTTCGGCATCCTCGTCGTCAACATCGGCTATCTGGCCTCGACCTACCACGGCGTGGGGCTTGCGGAGCCCGGCTTCGACTCGCCGCTCGACGGTGCGGTCCGCTGGTTCGGCGCGGTGTTCTTCGAGGCCAAGTTCTTCCTGCTGTTCTCGTTCCTCTTCGGCTACGGCTTCACCCTCCAGCTCGCCTCGGCCGAGCGCGGCGGCGTCCGCTTCGCCCCGCGGTTCCTGCGGCGCCTCGCGGGCCTGTTCGTCCTCGGCGCGCTGCACGCGGTCCTGCTGTACCCCGGCGACATCCTCACCACCTACGCCGTCCTCGGCCTGATCCTGCTCGCCGCCCACCGCGTCAGGCCCCGCGCCGCGGTGCGTACCGCCGTGATCCTGCTCTCCGTCACCGCCGCCCTGTACCTCCTTCTCGCCTGGGGCGTGCACCTGACCGGCGACGCGGGGGCCGATCCGGGTGCCGCCGCAGAGGCCGAGCGGGCCATGCGGGAGCTGCGCGGCGGCCCGGGTGCGGTGATCGGGGAGAACCTGGGGCAGCTGTCCGGGTTCGTGTTCGTGCTGGTCCTCTTCCAGGCTCCGGCCGCCCTGGCCGCCTTCTTCCTCGGATTCGCCGCCGGGCGGGTCCGGGCGCTCGGGGACCTCGCCCGTCATCGCCGGGCTCTCGTCCGGCTCCAGTGGGCGGGCTTCACCGTCGGGCTGCTCGGTGCGGTGGTCTACGCGCACGCGAACCTGGCCGCCCCGGGCGGCGCGTACCAGGCCCTGGCCGTCGCGGTCGACGTCCTGACCGCGCCGCTGCTCGCCGCCGCGTACGCCGCCACCGTGCTCCGCCTCACCCAGGGGCGGTTCGGGAAGCGGACGGTGTCCGTGCTCGGGCCGGTGGGCAGCATGACGCTGACCTGCTACCTCGCTCAATCGCTGGTCTGCGCCCTGCTGTTCACCGGGTACGGGGCGGGCCTGGTGGGGCGGGTGCCGCCGCCCGGAGTCCTCGCGATCGCGGTCGCGCTCTTCGCCGTCCAGGTCGTCGTGAGTCGGTGGTGGCTGCGGCGGCACCGGTACGGCCCGGTCGAATGGCTGTTGCGGGCCTGGACCGCGCTGACGTGGCCGCCCCTGCGGCGCGCGGAGGTGCCGGAGGCCCCGGCGGCGTCGCACGGGTCGGCGGCGTCGAGGGGGTGACGGGGACGTCGAGGGAGTGGCGGGGGCGTCGAGGGAGTGGCGGGGGCCGGCCCGGGGTGGGCCGGCCCCCGCGTGGACGGCTCCCGGCCGGCCCCTGGACGTCCCCCGACCGATGCGGTTAGCTGCAGCTGCACCTAATCAACAAGTTGCATAGGGAGTCGTCATGCATCCGTTCCGTGCCGCCGTCGAGAACCGGGACCACGCGGCCATCGAGGCCCTGCTCGCCGAGGACGTGGTCTTCACCAGCCCGGTGGCCTTCCGCCCGTACCCCGGCAAGGCCATCACCGCCGCGATCCTGCGCGGCGTGATGCGCGTCTTCACCGACTTCACGTACGTCCGCGAGATCGGGAGCGGCGACGGCCGCGACCACGCCCTCGTCTTCACCGCGAAGGTCGGCGACATGGAGATCAACGGCTGCGACTTCCTCCACCTCGACGAGGAGGGCAGGATCGACGACTTCATGGTCATGGTCCGGCCGCTCTCCGCCGCGCAGGCGCTCTCCGCCGCCATGGGCGCCCAGTTCGACCGCATCAAGGAGGAGGCCTTCGCCGCGTCCGCCGCGAGCACGGCCCCCGAGGGCGAGCGCTGACCGGCGCGGACTTCGGCGCCGTCGTCATCGGGCCCCCGTCCTCAAGGGCGAGGACCGGCGGGCGTGGCCGCATGTGCGCACATCGGTCGTCCGTACGAGGGGAAGTGGCTCGAACATTCACCGATTCAGGTGACAGCGGCCGAGGCGAAACGTCCCTCCCGGAACGGGGACGTCCACGCTCGGAGCGACACATGGAGCCACCCTGTGGAGCGCCCGATGCAGCTGATCCCCCGTCACGACCCCTACATGATCGTCCGCTCGACCGGCGGCGTCACCGTCGCCGCCCTCCGGGGTGAACTCGACCTCGTCCTCGTACGGCACCTGCGGCCCGAGCTCGACGCCCTCGTGCGGGAGTCCGACGCCCTGACGGTCGACATCCGGCGCCTCACCTTCTGCGATGCCACCGGGCTCGGCCTCCTCGCCCACTGCGCCGTGCGCACCCGGCAACGGGGCTCGCGCTGGCGGCTCGTCTGCGACCAGCCGTGGATCCTCCGGCTCATCCGCCTGACGGAACTCGACGACGTCCTGGACCCGGAGGGGGCGCCGGAGGGGGAGGCGGAGGGCGAGCCGCCGGGGGACCGGGCAGGGGTGTTCCCGGAAGAGTGGGACCTGGGGCCGTCGGGCGGGCTGCCGGACCTGGTGGCCCCTCACTGGGATCCGGCGGGCCCCCTGCTGTCCGAACCCGGTGTGACAAGACCCGTCTCGTAGGCGGCGATCACGGCCTGCGCCCGGTCGCGCAGCCGCAGCTTCGACAGGATGCGGGCGACATGCGTCTTCACCGTCGCCTCGCTCAGCCGGAACCGCTCGGCCAGCTCGGCGTTGCTGTGGCCGCGCGCCAGGGCTTCGAGGACCTCCAGCTCGCGCGGGGTCAGCGTGGCGAGTTCGCGGTGCGGGGCGGCCGGACGACCGCCGGACACGGCGAAGCGCTCCACCAGACGGCGGGTGATCGCCGGGGCGAGGAGCGCGTCACCGGACCGGACCAGCCGAACCGCCGCCGTCAGATGCTCGGGGGTCACGTCCTTGAGCAGGAAGCCGCTCGCGCCCGCCTCCAGTGCCGCGTACACGTACCGGTCGAGGTCGTAGGTGGTGAGGACCAGGATCCTGGGCGGTGCCGGCCCGTCCGCGCCCGCCTTCCCGGTCCTGTCCGCGAGGATGCGGCGCGTGGCCTCCAGGCCGTCCGTGCCGGGCATCCGGATGTCCATCAGGACGACGTCCGGCCGGGTCCGCCGGACCGCGGCGACCGCCGCGTCACCGTCGGCGGCCTCCGCGACCACGTCGATGCCGGCGGCGGCCAGGATCATCCGGAAACCGGTCCGCACCAGGGCCTGGTCGTCGACGATCACCACCCGCGGAGCGTCGGTCGCGCGCGGAGCGTCGGTCACGGAGCCTCCCACGGAATCACCGCCCGGACCTCGTACCCGCCGTCCGGGCCCCTGCCCGCCCGCAGCGTACCGCCGTAGACCGCCAGCCGTTCCCGCAGACCGAGCAGGCCGTGACCGCCGCCCTGGAACGGCACCCGCCGCTCGGAACCGCGGTCCCGGGAACCGCCGTGGGCGGGAACGCCCGTGTCGAGGACCTCCACGCGGAGCCGCTCCGCCTCGTACGCCACCGTGACCGAGACCCGTGCGCCCGGCACGTGCTTCACGACGTTCGTCAGCGCCTCCTGCACCACCCGGTAGGCGGCGAGGTCCACCCCGGCCGGCAGCGCGACCGGTTCGCCCTCCACCGTCACCTCCACCGGCACCCCGGAGGCCCGCACCCGGTCCGTCAGTTCCGTCAGCCGGCCCAGGCCCGGCTGTGGGGCGAGGTCCACATCGGCGGCCGGGTCGGGGCCGTCCGCGGCCATCGTGAGCAGCCCCATCACGTGCCGCAGCTCCGACATCGCCGTCCGCCCCGCCGCCTCCACCGCGAGCATCGCCTCGCGGGCCAGGTCGGGGGAGGTGGCGAGAACCGTACGCGCGGCGCCGGCCTGGATCGTCATCATGCTGACGTTGTGGGTGACCACGTCGTGCAGCTCCCGCGCGATCCGGGACCGCTCCGCCTCCACCGCCCGCCGCAGCTCGGCGTCCCGCTCGGCGCGCAGCGTCCGCTCCCGCTGCCGCCACAGGTGGACGCCGTGCGAGGCGAGGGCGACGGGCAGCAGGACGAGCAGGGGCACGAGGCCTTCGTCCACGTCCGGCACCAGCGGGAAGACCGCGTACAGCACCACACCCGCGACGAGGGAGACCAGCACCGCCGTGCGGTGCGGGCTGTACATCGCCGCGCTGTACGCCGCGACCAGACCCGACGCGAAGGTCACCGTGGTCGCGTCGGCGGCGACCTGGCCCTGGTGCAGGAGCACCGTCGCTGCCATCACCACCCAGTAGACGGTCAGGGGGAGGCGGCGGCGCAGCAGCAGGGGCAGCGCCGTCATCGCGGCCGCGAGCAACTCCCAGGCCTCGGCCGGGGGAAGCAGGTACTCCACGGCGTGAGGCCGGGGAATCGCCGGGATCTCCGGGGGGAGGGACGGCGAGGACGTCGGCATCGACGACGGAACCGGGATCTCGGGCGGTGCCGGCATCTCCGGCGGTACCGGTGGCACCGGAGTCCCCGGCGGTACCGGCAGCTCCGGCGGTACCGGGGTCGCCGGCGGTACCGGCAGCTCCGGCGGCACCGGCGTCACCGGTGACACCGGGAAGGGGAGCCGAGTGTCGTCTGGATCCGGATGGACGTCCACGTACGAGCGGTTCAGGTCGCCCACGATCGTCGTGATCGCGAGCGCGAGGGCGAGCAGCCCGTCGGTCACCCACGTCCAGCGGGACAGCGGGGGCGGCGCACCGAAGGTCCGGGGTCCGCGCACCCGGTCGACGAGTTCCTCGTACCAGCTCACCGGGGCAGTCTGCCAAGGCGGGGGAGCGGGCGGATCAGCCCGTGGGACCAGGACGCAGCTCCCGGGGAGTACATCGCGCGGATGACGCGGCCGCGCCTCCGCCGCGGACGGTACGGATCTTCGGCACCGCGACCGACGCGCCCGCGACGGGGCCGCTCCTACCGTCGGTACGGCGCGGACACGGCCGACGGGATCGCCGCCGGGAGCCGGCCGGCCGCGCTCTCTTCGTCGTCGCTCCCACACCCCGAGCCCTGGAGGGCCCCATGAACGGACCCGAGCCCCTGATCGAGCTGAGCGACGTCGGCAGGACGTACGACGACGACCGGGCCGCACTGTCCGGGCTGACCCTGCGTGTCGCACGGGGCGAGGCGCTCGCCGTCCTCGGACCCTCCGGCAGCGGCAAGTCGACCCTGCTCAACCTCCTCGCCGGCCTCGACCGGCCCACCACGGGGCGGGTGACGGTGGACGGACTGCGCGTCGACCGGCTGAACGAGACCGCCTCCGCCACCTACCGGCGCAGCCGGATCGGGATGGTGTTCCAGTTCTTCAACCTCCTCGACGACCTCACCGTCACCGACAACGTGCTGCTGCCGGCGCAGCTCGCCGGGATGCCACGGGCCCGGGCGGCGGCGCGGGCCGCCGAACTCCTGGAGCGGCTCGGCGTCGCCCGGCACGCGCGCGTGCATCCCGGCCGCCTGTCCGGGGGCGAGCGGCAACGCGTCGCCGTGGCACGGGCCCTGATGAACCGGCCGCCGCTCCTCCTGGCCGACGAGCCGACCGGGGCGCTGGACACCGCGTCGGGCGCCGACGTCCGCGATCTTCTCCGGGAGCTGAACGCGGAGGGGCAGACCATCGTCCTGGTGACCCACGACCTGGCACTCGCCGAAGCCTGCGCGACCCGCACCATCGAACTCGTCGACGGCCGCATCGCCCGCGACGTCGTGGCGGTGACCCGATGAACGGCGGCGCGCTCGGGCGGGTCGTGCGCGCGGGGGTCGGACGGCGGCGCACCCAGACCGCGGTGATGGTCCTGACCACGCTGCTGTCCGTCGCCTCCGCCGTCCTCGCGGTCGGCCTCCTCGTCGCCTCGGGCGCCCCGTTCGACCGGGCCTTCTCCCAGCAGCGCGGGGCACACCTGACCGTGCGGTTCACCGGTTCGGCCGGGAGCGCCGAGGACTGGCCGGCGGCGACGGCGCACGCACCGGGAGTCGCCGCGGCCGCCGGCCCGTTCGCCCTCGTCTCGGTACGCCTCCGTACGGAGGGAGCGGAGGCGCCGCCCGGGTTCGAACCGCCGCCCCTGACGGTGGTCGGCCGGGCGTCCGCCGCCGGGCCCGTGGACGCGGTGGCCCTGGTGGAGGGCCGATGGGCGGCGGCTCCCGGTGAGGTCGTCCTGGAACGGGAATCCCGCCCGCCGGGCGCCGGGGTGGGGACACGCCTGACCGCCGGGAGCGCCGTCCTCACCGTGGTCGGCATCGCCGGGTCCGCCGGGGAGAGCGCCGACGCCTGGGTCGTACCGGAGCAGCTCACGGTGCTCGCGGGGGAGCGGCCGCCCGCGTTCCAGATGCTCTACCGGCTCACCGCCGCCGACACGCGTGCGGAGGTCGCGGCGGGCCGCGACGCGATCGTCGCCGCCGCCCCGGCGGGTGCGGTCGTCGGAGCCCGGTCGTATCTCGACGTCCGTGAGAGCGCGCAGGAGAACACGGCCGCCTTCGTGCCCTTCGTGACCGCCTTCGCCCTCCTCGGACTCGCGATGTCGGTCCTGGTGATCGGCATCGTGGTGAGCGGCGCCGTGGGCGCGGCGACCCGCCGGATCGGCATCCTCAAGGCGCTCGGCTTCACCCCGCTCCAGGTCGGACGGGCGTACGTGGCGCAGGCCCTGATCCCGGGTTCCGCGGGGGCGCTGCTCGGCGTCGTCCTCGGCAACGTGCTCGCCGTCCCCCTCATGGCCGAGGTGGCGGAGACGTACGGGACGACGGCGGTGCTCATCCCGCTCTGGGTGGACGCCGCGGTCCCCGCGGTCGCCCTCGCGGTGGTGGCCGGGGCCGCCTTCGGCCCCGCGCTGCGCGCCGCCCGGATGCCGACCGCGGCGGTGCTCCGCCTCGGCGCGTCCGCCGCGGGCGGGCGCGGGCTCGGGATCCGTGGCCTGTTCGGGCGGTTGCCGCTGCCGCGCCCCGTGACCCTGGGCCTCGCCGCGCCCCTCGCACGCCCGGCGCGTGCGGCGAGCACGGCCGCTGCGGTGGCCTTCGGGGCCCTCGCGGTGACGTTCGCGATGGGGCTCGGGAGCACGCTGGTCGCGGTGAAGACCGACGGGGACCCGGACAAGGGCGGCGACGTCACCGTCCGCACGGTGGCACGGCCGGACGACACCGCACCGGGGCAGCCGGGTGCCGGGGACGGCGGACCGGGAGCGCCCCTGTCGGGGAAGCCGGCCGACCCGGCCGCGGTGGCGGCGGCGATCGCCGCCCTCCCCGGGACCGCCTCCGTGTACCGGACCGCGCACACCCAGGTGGAGGTCGCGGGGCTCAAGGGCGGCGCGCCGCTCGTCGCGTACGAGGGGGACACCGCGGGCAGCCCCCACACGATGGTCTCCGGCCGCTGGTTCGAAGCCGCCGGCGAGGCGGTGGCCCCGACACGCTTCCTCCGGGCGACGGGGGTGCGCGTGGGCGACACGGTCACCCTGTCCGAGCAGGGGCGCACCGCCCGGGTACGGATCGTGGGCGAGGTCTTCGACCTGGGCGGCGCCGGCATGACCCTGCGCAGCGGCACCGCGTCCGTCGCCGCGCTGCGACCCCCCTACATGCCGGCGGACTTCGCCGTCACCGTCGCCCCCGGCACGGACCCGGCGGAGCACGCCGAACGGCTCGACGCCGCCGTCGCCCCGCTCGGCGCGGAGGCCGCGGTCACGGAGGCGGGCAAGTCGAGCGTCATCCGGGCGATGCAGGCCCTGATCGCCATGCTCACGCTGATGCTGGTGGTCGTCGCCTGTCTGGGGGTGCTCAACACGGTGGTCCTCGACACCCGCGACCGCGTCCGGGACCTGGGCGTGTACAAGGCGCTCGGGATGACTCCGCGGCAGACCGTCGCGCAGGTCCTCACCTCCGTCGGTGCCATCGGCCTGGTGGCGGGCGCGGTCGGCGTACCGCTCGGCGTGGCACTCCACCGCCAGGTCATGCCGGCCATGGGGCGCGCGGTCGGCACCACGATCCCGGCCGCCGACATCGACGTGTACGGCGTGCCCCTGCTGGTTCTCCTCGCGAGCGCCGGCGTGCTGATCGCGACGGCCGGCGCCCTGCTGCCGGCGGTCTGGGCGGCCAGGGCTGCCACGGCGCGGGCCCTGCGGGCGGAGTAGCTGAGCGGGGGCGGGAAGGAGCGGCGGGAGGGGCGGAGGGGGGCCGGAGGGAGGGAGGGGCGGAGGGAGGGGTGGAGGGAGGGGTGGGGCCGGGCCCTCGCGGTACCGTCGGACGCATGTCTGACGTCCGGTTGACCACGCCCTCCTTCCTCGTGCTGGGCATCATCGACAAGCTGGGTGAGGCCAGTCCGTACGACGTGAAGGTCGAGGCCGCGCGGACCGTGGCGCCCTTCTGGTCCATGCCGCACGCGCAGGTCTACGCCCAGTGCGACCGGCTCCTGGAGGCCGGGCTGCTCTCGGAGGTCAGACAGTCCGGCGGCCGCAACCGGCGCCTCATGAAGCTCACCGAGGAGGGCGCGGAGGCACTGCGGGGCTGGCTTGCCGACCCCGCCTTCGTCCCGGTCGAGGCGCGCGAACGCGGCATCCTCAAGCTGTGGTTCGGGGCGAGCCCGCGCGTCCACGCCCCGGTGCAGATCGAGGAGCACCGGCGGACCCTGGACGAGTACGAGGAACTCGCGGGCGAGGTGGGCGAGTTGCTGACGCGCGGGCAGCGCGAGGCCCTGGAGTTCGGCATCCGGTACGAGCGGATGATGGTCGATTTCTGGCACTGGGTCGAGAACCGCGAGTCCTGATTCCCGTCCGCGCGTGCTGATTCTTGTTACTGACCGGTTGACCCCGGCGGTGCCCAGCCCTACCTTCCTCCATAGTCCAGAAAGGACTATCGCGGCGGACCAGCGCCGTGGACGGTGGAGGGGGATGCGCCGTGGGACGCTCGACGAGCACGGACACGAGCACGGACACGAGCACGGACACGAGCACGGACACGAGCACGGATACGAGCACGGATACGGGCACGGACACGAGCACGGATACGGGCATCAAGTGGGGGCGGGTGTCCGCCGTCGCCGTGACGGTGGTCTGCCTCGTCTACGCGCCGATCGCCATGACCGAGCTCTGGCCGTACGCCACACCCGGAGCGCCCGCCATCGGCGAGTGGCTCCTCGGCCGGTCCGTCTCCGCGGAGTTCGTGGCCGATGCCGTCCGCGACCGGATGGGGCCGTACACCCGCAGCCTGGTCCCGCTGATCGTCCACTCGGTCCTGGGCGGCCTCCTGATGCTGCTCGGCCCGGTGCAGCTGCTGTCGGCGGTGCGCCGCCGCATCCGGCTGCACCGGGTCCTCGGAACCGTCTTCGCCGGCACGGTGTACGTGTCGATGGCCGGCGCGGCGCTCTACCTCCTGCGCACCCCGCCGGCGGAGGCCTTCAGCGGCGCCGCGTTCTGGATCGTCCTCGCGACGATCCTGGTGGGCACGGTCGGCAGCGTGACCTTCGGAGTCCTCGCCGCCGTGCGCGGCTTCCCGGACCTGCACCAGCGCTGGTTGCTGCTCTGCTACGGCTTCCTGATGACCGCTCCGCTGCTGCGGCTCGAATGGGGCGTGCTGCCCGCGCTGTACCCCGGCCTCTCCCTCCAGGACGTCAACCGCGTCGCGATCATGCACCTCGGCGCCCTCGTCGCCTTCGGCGCACTCCTGGCCTCCCGGGCCCTCGACCGGCGGACCGAGGTCCCCGGCCTGACCGGCACATGGGCCCCTGGCCCGGTCCTCGTCGCCGCCCACGTCCTGGGCGCCGCGGGCCTGGGCTGGATCACGTACGCCCTCCTGGACCAGGGGACGCAGGGGCGGCGGCTGCTCGTGGCGTACCTCGTCCCGTACGTGCTGACGTACGCCGTCGTCGCGGTCCGCGCGGCGCGTGCCCGCGGGCGGGGAGCGGTCTGGGCGCGCGAGGAGTGGCGGCTGCATCTGGCGGCCCAGTGCCTGGCCCCCGCCTTCTCGGCGGTGACCGTGCCCGTACTGGAGCGGACGATGGGCCTGGACCGGATCACGTCGCTGATCGCGGGCGTCGGCATCGGCGCGGGCATGCTGTCGTACGCGGCGGTCACGGTGGTGAGCCTGCGGGTCCTGTACGGCCGCGAAGTCCTCAGAAGGCGGCAGGAGTTCGCGGACGATCCGCCGGTCCCAGCCGGTCGGGCGACCGCGCATCCGGCCGGTGCCGGAATCGGTGCCGGTGCCGGAATCGGTGTCGGCGGCGTCGGAGCGGAGGGAGGCAACTGATGGCCGTCCAGAAGGAGCTGTCGCCCGGCATCGTCGTCCTGAGCGCCGTCGTGGGCGGCATCAGCCTCACCACCGGCGCCCTGCTCACCGTGACGAGCCTGTTCGGCTACGCGGCGGGCGCCTGGGTGTCCCCGGAGGCGCTGAGCCCCGGGCTCGTCGGAGCCGCGATGGCCGGCGTGGCCCCCGCGCTCTTCACGATCGGGCGGGCGCGTCTCTGGGAGGACGTACGGAGCCTGGTGCTGCCGCTGGTGATCGTGCTGGTCGGCCTGTTCACGGTGAGCCTGCTGAACGGCGGCTCCCTGCAGGCGACCGAGGGCGGCCCGCTCTTCCTCGCCCTCTTCAGCCTCGGCTGGGTCGCCACGCTCGGACTGCTCGCCCTCGGCGCGGTGGGCTGCCTGGTCGCGCAGTACCGCAGGCCCGCGGGGCGCACGGGCACGGCGCCGCGGCCGCCGGCCGTACCGCTGCCCGGCTGGTCGAAGCCGCCGCTCGCCGTCGTCGGCTCGGGATGGCTCGGCATCGGCGCCGGGCTGCTCGCCTTCCCCGGCTTCTGGGGCGCGCTCGTGCCGTGGACGGTGAACCGGGCGGACGCGCAGGGTCTCGGGGTGTGGGCGCTCGCGCTGGGCGTCGGCGTCCTCGGCGCGCTGGCCGAGGACGATCTGACCCGCATCCGGCCGGCTCTGCGGGCCGTTCCACTGATCGCGCTCGCCACGGCGGCCGTCCTCGCGGTCCACTTCCGGTCGGTCGACTGGACCTCGGGTCCGGGCGTCTCGCTCCTCGCGCTCGTCGCCGGCCTGTTCACGACGGGAGTCTCGGGCCACTGGCTGCTCGCCCGAGCCGACCGCCGCGGCGCTGCAGAGCCCGACACCGCGCCCGACCCCGTGCCCGAGGCCCGGCTCTCGTCGGCGGACGACGACGTCTAGGGCGCGCCGGGAAGCCGGACCGTGACGAGGAGACCGCCGGTGGGGCGGGGGGTGAGGTCCAGCGAGCCGCCGTGGGCGCGGACGACGCTCCGCACGATGGCCAGGCCGAGACCGACGCCGGCGTGTTCGTCGGTGCGCACGCGTTCCGCTCCCCGCTGGAACGGTTCGGTGAGGGTGGATACCCGTTCCGGGGGGAGCCGAGGGCCCGTGTTCTCGACCCGCAGCACGCTCGTGGCGCCGCCCGTCCCGGCGCCGCCCGTCCCGGCCGCGCCCGTCCCGGCGCCGCCCGTCCCAGCGTGGACCGCCCCGGTGTGAACCGTCTCGGTGTGGACCGTCACGGTGCCGCCGGTGGGGACGTTGTGGACGACGGCGTTCTGGACGAGGTTCGTCACCATCCGCAGCAGGAGCTCCTCGGAGCCGCTGGTCCGGGCCACGCCACCGGTGACGTCCAGCGTGATCCGGCGCTGTTCGGCGAGGGGCAGCAGCGTTTCCGCGGCCTCCTCGGCGAGGAGGGAGAGGTCGACGCGCTCGCGGGTGAAGGTGCCGGTGTCGCCGCGGCTGAGCAGCAGGAGGGCCTCGGTGAGGTCGATCGCCCGCGTGTTGACGGCCTGCAGGCGGGCGACGAGCTCCTCCCGGTCGCGGGTGGGGTCCTTGCGTGCGACGTCGAGGAGTGTCCGCGAGATCGCCAGGGGGGTGCGCAGTTCGTGGGAGGCGTTCGCGGCGAACCTCCGCTGTTCGCCGACGTGCGACTCCAGTTTCCCGAGCATCGCGTCGAACGCGTCGGAGAGTTCACGGAATTCGTCCTTGCGGCCCTTCATCCGGATCCGGTGGGACAGCGACCCGTCCTCGGCCCGCCGCGCCGCGTCCCTGATCTGGGTGAGCGGTGCGAGCATCCGGCCGGCGAGGAGCCACCCCCCGACGAGGCCGAACACGAGGAGGCAGGCCATCGCCACGGCGGCCGCGGGGAAGAAGGTGCGGACCAGGAGCCAGCGGTTGGGCGAGACCCCGAGCAGGCCCTGGGGGTTGTCGGGGACGTAGCGCAGCAGGTACCCCCAGACCACGGCCAGCAGCAGACCGCCGGCGACGGCGAGGAATCCGGCGTAGCTGAGGGTGAGTTTCAGTCGGGCGCTGAGCCCCCGGCGTCTATCCATGCGCGGGGCCGGGGCGGGCGGTGCCGGGGCCGGTCTCGATGCGGTAGCCGACCCCCGGCACGGTGGCGATGATCCATGGTTCGCCGAGCCGTTTGCGCAGGGCGGAGACGGTGATGCGTACGGCGTTGGTGAGGGGGTCGACGTTCTCGTCCCAGGCCCGTTCGAGCAGCTCCTCGGCACTGACGACCCCGCCCTCGGCGGCGACGAGGACCTCGAGGACGGCGAACTGCTTGCGGGTGAGAGCGACGTAACGTCCGTCCCGGAAGACCTCACGGCGGAAGGGGTCGACCCGCAGGCCCGCCAGCTCGCGGACCGGGGGCCGGGCGTACGCGCGTCTGCGGTCGAGCGCCCTGAGCCGCAGGACGAGCTCCCGCAGCTCGAACGGTTTGGTGAGGTAGTCGTCGGCGCCGAGTTCGAAACCGGAGGCCTTGTCGTCGATCCGGTCGGCGGCCGTGAGCATGAGGATCGGGATGCCGCTCCCGGAGGCGACGATGCGCCGGGCGACCTCGTCGCCGGAGGGGCCGGGGATGTCGCGGTCGAGGACCGCGAGGTCGTAGGAGTGGACGCTGAGCAGTTCCAGGGCGGAGTCGCCGTCGCCGGCGATGTCGGCGGCGATCGCCTCGAGCCGTAGCCCGTCACGGACGGCTTCGGCCAGGTAGGGCTCGTCCTCCACGATCAGTACGCGCATGGCTGAAGCCTAAGCAGCGGAGCGCCGCGCCGACGGGGGCACGGGAGGGGGCGCACCGGCCGCACGGCTCAGGCCGCCGATGCCAGGGCGGGGCGGGACCGGTCCGTCGGCGCGTCCGCCGTGGTGCGCCACCAGTGCCGCGAGGCCAGAGCGGCCAGAGCGGCGCCGGTGGCGTTGACCAGGACGTCGTCCACGGAGGACACCCGGTCGAGCCGGAAGACGTACTGGGCGGCCTCGACCAGGATCGAACAGCCGGCGCCGAGCGCCAGGATCCGGCGTACGGACGCCAGTGCCGCGAACCGCATCGGGGCGAAGAAGCCCAGCGAGGCGAAGACCAGGAGGTTGCCGACGATCCCGAGGGTCCCCATCGTGACCAGGTCGCTCAGCGGTACCAGAGTGACCCGGGCGGGGGCGATGCCCGGCGCGGCGCCCGGCATCAAGGTCAGCCACAGGAACGGCACCGTCCCGTGGACCATGCCCACCTCGGCCAGGGACAGCCGCCACGCCGACGTGACACCGGCGGCCCGTCGCCGGAGCGTCAGAGCCCCCACCAGGAGCAGGGACAGGGGCACCGCGACCAGTGTCATGAGCACCACGCCGTTGAACGTGTCGAAGCAGCCGTGCCATCGTCCCGCCACGCACCGCGGAGCGGCCATCATGAGCGGCCCCCGCACGACGTACAGCGCGCCCGCCGCACCGAGGACCGCGAAGACGATGAGCACGGTCCTCAGGGTGCGGCGGGGCGTGGTGGGCCGGGGTGCGCTGCGTGTCATGCCCCCATTGAAGAGGGAGGGCGGTTGCGGGGGCGTATGCGATTCTCGATACATCCGCGATACGCGGCAGTGGGGCGCGAAACGGCGGTGAGACGGTCCGAAATCCCCTGGCCGCAGGGTCGCGTGGGCGGGATCATGGTCGGATGAGCCAGTACGCCGAGACGGCCCCGCCCGCCGCGAACACCCCGAATCCCCCGCCCGTGGACGCGCTGATCGTCGTGGACGTGCAGTCCGCCTTCGTCGTCGGCGAAGGGGCCGTGCCCGCGGCCGCGCGGCTCGTCGACCGTACGACGGATCTCCTCGCGCGGGCCCGGCGGGACGGCGCGCTGGTCGTGCACCTCCAGAACGACGGACCGCCCGGCGCGGAGGACGAACCCCACACGCCGGGCTGGGAACTCCACCACCCCGTCGAGGCCGGTCCCCGCGAGTTCGTCATCCGCAAGCCGCACGACGACGGGTTCGAGGAGACCCGGCTGGGCGGCGTGCTCACCGACGCGGGCGTGCGGGCGGTCGCCGTCTGCGGCGTGATGTCCGAGATGTGCGTGCAGGCGACGGCTCGCACGGCCCTGGCGCGCGGCTACCGCGTCGTCGTACCGCACGACGCCCATGCCACCCAGGACGTTCCGGCGGCGCCCGGGATCAGCGAGGTCGTCCCGGCCGCGACGGTCTCCAGGGTCGCGGCGTACGCCCTGGGGAGCGACGCCGAGGTCACCGTACGAGCCTCCGAGGTCACGTTCACGGCCCCGGCCGCGGGCTGAGGCCCGGGGTCCCGGGGCCCCGGGCCCGTCATCAACTCCCCGTTCCCGCTCGCCGTTCCCGGTTCCCTTCCCGCTCCCCGTTCCCGAGCCGATTCCCGGGCCGGCACAGGGCGCCCTCAATCCGGCCGGAGGGAACGCCAGATGCGGTCCGGCAGGATCCGGGCCGCCTGTGCGAGGTCCACGTCGTACGCGCCGGAGAGCCAGCGCCGCGCGGTCTCGGCGGTCGGTCCGATGACCAGCGCCTCGATCAGCGGCTCGGGAGTCGGCGCGATCTCACCCGCCTCGGCGAACGGCCGCAGCCACGCCCCGATCGCGGAGAACAGCGGCTCCTCGGCCGCCCGGATCCGCTCGGCGTGGGCGACGAGACGGCCCGAGTACGCCGAGGCGTGGAGGAAGAGCGCGGCGTCCGGATGCTCCTCGGTGAACCGGAGGTACGCGGTGACCACCGCCCGCACCCCCGTCCGGGCGGTCCTCGAACGGCCCAGTGCGGCGACGACCTCGCCGCACAACCGCTCCGAGCACCGGACGTACAGAGCGGCGGCGAGGCCGTCGAAACTGCCGAAGTGGTGGTACAGGCTTCCGAGGCTGACACCGCCGGCCGCCGTCACCGCGCTCACGGTGAAACCCTCCTGGCCCGAATCCGCGTACACCTTCAGCGCCGTGGTCAGCAGGCGCTCGACGGTGGCCTCGCCACGCTGCTGCTTAGGAGACATGGCGCACACCCTAGTGCAGCCATAACTAGAACTTTGTTCTTGTCACGCGGATGCGGAGTGCTCGGGTCCGGCGGGGGCGCGAACCGGTCGGAGAGAACGCGCGACCGGTCCCGAAAGGGTGCGCGGTCAGCCCCGGAAGCCCTCGGGGCGCTCGGGGGAGGCCGCGCCCAGCGCCTTCGTCACGGCCTCCACGCCCTCCCGGAGGCCGTAGACCGGGGTGTCCGGCTGCTGGCGCCAGGAGTCGTCGATCCCACCCGCGTCCACGGAGTCGAAGCCCAGCTCGTCGATGAGGCGCCGCACCTTCTCCTTCGCCGCCGCGTCGTCACCCGCCACGGGCAGGGCGAGCCGCTCCGGGTCGCCCGCCGGGCGCGGCCGATCGAGGATGTCCTGTGCGTAGGTGCCGTTGAAGGCCTTGACCACCGGGTGGCCGATGCGCAGCTCGGTCCAGCGGCTCTCCGTCAGCCCCTCGTCCTCGATCGCGGCGATCCGTCCGTCGCGCTCGCGGGGGTAGTAGTTGCCGGTGTCGATGACGGCGAAACCCTCCGCCGCGCCGTCGAGGAACCCGGCCGGAAGGTCGGGGACGTTCTTCAGCGGGACCGTCACGACGACGATCTCGGCGCCTCGCGCGGCCTGCGAGGCGGTGACGGCGGTGGCCCCGGTCTCCTCGACGAGCGCGGTGAGGGTCTCCGGGCCGCGGGAGTTGGCCACGGACACGTCGTGGCCGAGGGCGGTGAGGCGGCGGGTCAGATTGCCGCCGATGTTGCCGGCGCCGATGATGCCGATCTTCATGGTGCTTCCTTCTGTCCGTTCCGGCTGTCTCTTCGAGCTGTCTGTTCCAGCCGCCGGAACCCGGAGTCTGTTCCCGGTGTCGGCGACCGGTCTCGAAACCGCCGTCGAAACCGCCGTCGAAGCCGCCGTGGAATCCGCCGTCGAAACCGCTGGCGAACCGCCGCCGAATCCTCCCTCGAAAGCGATCTGCGTGACGCGTGGCGAGCCCGTCTCAGAACGTGAAAGGCAAATTGCAAATTTCTGCAATCAGATAGATCCTGGTCAGGCCGTGCCCCGTGGGTATCCGCCGGGACCCGGCGACCCCGCACCCCCGGAGGGCAGACCCGTGCCGGTCCCGCTGTACCAGGCCAAGGCCGAGTTCTTTCGCATGCTGGGCCATCCCGTCCGCGTCCGTGTCCTGGAGCTGCTCCAGAACGGCCCGATGCCTGTACGGGAACTGCTCGCGCGGATCGAGATCGAGCCCGCGGCGCTCTCGCAGCAGCTCGCCGTGCTCCGCCGCTCCGGGATCGTGACCGCGGCCCGCGAGGGATCCACCGTCGTGTACACGCTCACCGGCGGAGACGTGACCCAGCTGATGCGGGCCGCCCGGCGGATCCTCACCGAGATCGCCGCCGCCCCGCAGTCCTGCCTTCCTCCCGCGCTTCCGCAGCCCGCGCTTCCGCAGTGATCGCCGTACGAGAAGGATGACGACGCACATGACCATCGAATGGCGCTACACCGTCCAGCAGGACCTGGGCGTACTGTCCCTGGCCGGGTTCCTCGGAGCCGACGCCGTGGGACGGTTCACCGGGGCCGTGGGGTGGGCGGTGGCGCGGGGCACGGGGCCGGTCGTCCTCGACCTGACCCGGCTACGGGGCTGGTCGATCGGCGGGCAGGTCGCCGTCGCGGAGGCGGCGCTCCGGCTGCGGGCGGCGGGCCGCGCCCTCGAACTGGCCGCGATCCCCGCCGACGGCTCCCTCGTCCCGGCGGGCGAGGGTCCTCCGGTCCCGGTCCACCGCGACCTGGCCGCGGCGCTCGCCGCACACCGCGACGCGGGCGAGGAACAGCGGGCCTGGCGCAGCGACGCCTGGCCGACCACCTGATCGCCGGCGGCGCCAGTACCGCTCACGTACCGCCCAGGTACGGTCCGTGTACCGCCCAAGTGGCGGACCGTCCTGGCAGGTTCCGGCCATGATCGGCCGCTGACCCGTCCCCGGTGCGTTTCCGCGCCGGCAGGCGCGAGGATGGGGGCATGCTGCAGAGTGCCGGGTCGACGCGACGCGCGGGGTGGGTGCGATGAGTACGCCGCTCTACCAATTGAAGGCCGAGTTCTTCAAGACACTGGGACACCCCGTTCGCATCCGCGTCCTGGAGCTGCTGAGCGAGCGCGAGCACGGGGTCGCCGAGATGCTCCGCGACACGGGAGTCGAACCGGCCTACCTCTCACAGCAGTTGGCGGTCCTGCGCCGGGCGAGGATGGTCGTCGCCCGGCGCGAGGGGACGGCCGTGTACTACGCGCTGACGAGTCCTCAGGTGAGCGAACTGCTGACGACCGCCCGCACGATCCTCTCCGGAGTCCTGGCGGGCCAGACGGAACCGCCGGCCGGCCTCCGGGCCCCGGCACCCCGGGAGAAGACCCCCTGACCGTGGGGTCGGGCGGCACCGCTTCATGATCGAAGTAAGGTGTTCCGTCGTGCGTGATCACGCACGACGGAAGACGGGGGCAAGGAATTTGAATCGCATACGTACGACGGCGGCGCTCGGTCTGGTGCTGTCCGCGAGTCTCGTGACCGGGTGCTCCGGAGGGGCGGCCCCCGATGCCGAGGCAGGCGGCGGGGAGACGGCGAAGGCCACGGGGTCCGCGTCGGCCGCGCCGAAGCGCCCGGTCTACCAGGGCAAGCCGGTGCCGGGGCTGGCCGCGCAGCCGGCCTGGAGCCTGACGGACGACGAGTCGAGGCACTGCGCGGGCAGGGCGTCCGGGCAGGACATGTCGCAGAGTGACGTCTGCACGGTCGGGGACGCCGTCATCCTCACCGGCCACCGCGACGGGCCGTCGGGCACGAGCATCTTCACCGCCCGGCTCCTCGACGCCGAGAGCGGCAAGCTGCGCAAGAAGTTCGACTTCCCCCTCCCCGAGGAGAGCCGCGGGTCCGCGTCCTCCCCGGCGGCGGCCCTCGCGCAGGTGGGCGAGTGGCGTGACGGTTCGCCGGCCCTGCTGATCCGCAACCGCGAGGACACCCCGGCGAGCGGCCTGAAGAAGGCCTCGACCCGGACCGTGCTGACCATGTACGCGCCGTCCGGCGAGAAGCTGGGGAGCTCCTCCTTCGACGGGGACACCCACATGTCCACCCCGGTCCGGCACGGCTACCTCGTGGACACCAGCGGCTTCGGCGCCAAGTTCATTCCGATCGGTGACGGCGAGACCCTGCCCACCGAGGTCTCGGACGTCGACCTCAAGGACGCGGTCGGCTCCGGTCTCGGCTACGCCTCGCAGAAGGACATCTCCTACCAGCCTTACGCCTGGTGGCTGACCGCCGTGGACATCCGCACGGGCGCGAAGGCGTGGAACACCAAGGACCTCGCGCCGCCGGCCGCCATCGCCAAGCTGATCACCCCGGACAAGGCGACCAGTGCGCGGCTGATGCCGTTCCAGGGCGACAAGGCACTTCTCGAGTGGTCCTCGTACGGGGATTCCGAAGCGGTCATGACGCTGATCGACGTCAAGAGCGGCCGCCGGCTCGCCGAGGGCCCGGGCATCGACACCAACGGTGCCATCGGCGACGACGGCCTCGCCGTCTCCCCGGACGGCAAGACCGCCGTGGTGCAGTACGGCAAGGGTGCGGTCGCCTGGAACACGGAGACCGGCAAGGAGCTGTGGCGCCAGGCCGCGGACGAGGTGACGATCATGCCGAACGCCCTCCCGGGCAACGGCGTCCTCTATGCGTACCTCGACGGCGCCGGAGCCGCGCTGGACGCCCGCGACAAGAAGCTGCTGTTCTCCGGGATCGAGGACATGCCGCAGTTCACGGCGAACGGGTACGCCGTGGTCCGCAGCGCCGAGGGCCTCTTCGTCTTCGCCACCCAGCCCGTCTGACGGGCCCCGCCCGGCCCCGGTTCAGAGGGGGCACCGCCGCCGACGGGGCCTGTGCGGGGTGACGGTCGGGCCCCGCCTCCCCGCTGTGAATCTCTGTGGCGGGCGGCCCGCTTCTCCGGCAGGCTGAGCGGCATGTATGCGGTGGTGCAGAACGTGGCGATCGACTGTGCGGATGCCTATGGACTGGCGCGGTTCTGGAGCGAGGTGACCGGTTGCCCGCTCGATCCCGAGAGCGGCCCGGGCGACCCGGAGACCCAGGTGATGCTCAAGGAGGGCCCGGTGCTGTACTTCAACCAGGTACCGGAACCGAAGACCCTCAAGAACCGCCTCCACCTGTGTCTGCGCCCGACGACCTCGCGCGAGGAGGAGATCGAGCGCCTGCTGGCCCTCGGAGCCACCCTGGCAGGCGACCACCGAAACCCCGACGGCACGGGCTGGGCGGTCCTCACGGACCCCGAGGGCAACGAGTTCTGCGTCCTCCGCAGCGACTCCGACCGCGCGAAGACGCCCGCCTGAGCCGGACGCGCCGAGCCCGGGGGTCCGGACCCCCGGACCCCCGGACCCCCGGATGCCCGGACCCCGGGCCCCTCAGGCCGGGCGGTCCGGCTGGATGCCCGCGAGGAGATTGAACGCGCCCGTCAGCAGGTTGAGGGTGACCACGCCGACCACCTCCGCGATCACCCGGTCGCTCCAGCCGTGGGCCCGCACCTCGGCGACGTCCTCGTCCGCCAGGGACCCCGGTTCGGCCAGAACCCGCAGCGCCAGGCCGATCAGCGCGGCCTCGCGCGGGTCGGTGGACGTGCCCTGACGGGCCAGTTCGATGTCCGTCTCGCTCAGGCCCGCCGCGCGGCCGGCCGCTCGGTGCGCCTCGGCGCAGGTGCCGCAGCCGATCCACTCCTGGACGGCGAGGGACAGCTTCTCGCTCAGGGCGCGCGGGATCTTCACCCGCTTCATCGCCCGGGAGAGGTTCAGATAGCCGTCGAGCAGGGCCGGCGAGTGCGCCATCGTCGACACCATCTCGCCGGCGGACCCATGCCGTCGGGCGATGTCGGTCAACAGCTCGCCCGCCCGGCCCGGTGCCTGTTCGGGGGTGAGCGCGGTCAGTCGTCTCGTGGTCATCACATCTCCTCGTCATACCCGTGGGGGGTATAACGGGGCGTGGGGTCGAGACGTTCCCGTCAGGCGGAAGCGCAAGGCGTGACGGGCCGTGGAACACCCGGTCCGGCGCGTCCTCCGCCTCCACCCCCCGCGCGGCCTGCTCACGCCACGGAGTGTGGCCGGTTCACGACAGCGGCGCCGCTTCCTCGCGCCTCCGGGCGAAGCGCCCCGGGGTCGTGCCGACGAGCCGTTTGAACGAGCGGTTCAGATGCGACTGGTCGTAGAAGCCGGTCGCCGTCGCCACCTCCCCGGGCGGCTGCCCGTCCAGGAGCAGCCGCCGGGCCCGGTCGAGCCGCCGGGCGGTCAGGTACTGGTGCGGGGCGATGCCGAAAGCGCCGCTGAACGCCCGTACCAGATGGGTGGGATGGGCGTGCAGGAGCCGCGCGGCCTCGTCGAGGGTCACCCCTTCGAGCAGCCGGGCGTCGAGGAGCTCGCGGAGCCGGTGGGCCACCCCGGGATCGGCGGGTCGCGCACGTGCGACCGTCTGGGGCCGCAGATGGCCGCGGAGCCGCTCGCGAATGAGGGCCAGCCGGCTCTGCGCCTCCAGCTCACCGCCCCGGTGCTCGAGGGCCGCGTGCAGCTGACCGACGCGACGACGCAGCAGCGGATCGACGAGATCGGGCCCGTCCACCGCCGCGCCGATGAAGCTCTCGTCCAGCTGGGTCGGATCCAGGTAGAGGACCCGCTTGCGGAAGCCGTGCGGGGTCGCCGGGGAGCCGTTGTGCGGCACGTGCGGCGGGAGCAGCGAGACCGTGTCGCCCGGGGTGCCGTGCTCACGCCGGTCGAGGTCGTAGCGGACGGCCCCGTCGTCGACGATGAGCAGGGTCCACACGTCATGGACGTGCATCGGGTACGCGTGCGCGGTGAAGCGGGCGTGGAAGACCTCCACGACTCCCGGCACGTGCGGGCGCCATGCCGAAACCTGCTGACCGGCCACCATGCAAGGAATGTACAAGACGGCACGACGGGGCCTTCGGCAGTCTCGGACCATGACGACCACCGACACCGCACCCGTCCGCTTCGACACCAAGATCGCCGTTCTCCTGCGGGAGGACCTGGAGACCTGGCAGCGCCTGAACGTCACCGCGTTCCTGGTCAGCGGCCTCGGTACGGAGCTGCCCGAGGTGATCGGCGAACCGTACGCGGACGCCGACGGCACCCCGTACCTGCCCATGTTCCGTCAGCCCGTCCTCGTCTTCGAGGGGACGAAGGAGACGCTGACGGCGGCGCACGCCCGCGCACTCTCCCGCACGCTCCCGCGGGCGGTCTTCACGACCGAGCTGTTCACCACCGGAAACGACCGGGACAACCGCGCGGCCGTGCGGGCCGTGGGGACCGACGGGCTGGATCTGGCGGGCCTCGCCGTGTACGGGCCGCGCAACGCCGTCGACAAGGTGCTCAAGGGTGCCCGGATGCATCCCTGAGGGATTCCGGAGCTCCCGGGGGAGCGGGACGGGGGACGGGGGACGGGGAGCGGGAGAGGAGGAGGAGCGGAGGTCAGCCGGCGGCGCGCTCCGCGCACTCCAGAAGCGTCGGGAGCGCGGCCGCCAGGGCGTCCGTCCCGTGCCCGTACGGCAGCCGGAGCCGGTCCCGGAAACCGTCCACCGGCGAGAAGGCCGACCCCGGGACGACGGACACGCCGTGACGCCGCGCCAGTTGGGCGAGGGCCTCCGTGTCGGTCCCGGGGACCCGCACCCAGAGCGCGGGCCCGCCCGCGGGCCGGGTCCACTCCCAGTGCGGCGCCCCGGCGCGCAGCAGCGCCTCCGCCGCGGCCCGCCGGCCGCGCAACTCGGCCCTGCGACGCGCGCGTGCCTCCGGCAACCGGTCGAGCAGCCGGACGGCGACGAGCTGGTCCACGACGGAGCAGGACAGGTCCACCGAGGTCTTGATCTTCGCGAGCCGGGCCACCACCTGCGGCGAGGAGCGGACCCACCCCACCCGCAGACCGCCCCAGAACAACTTGGAGAGCGTGCCCACCGTCACCGACGAGCCCATGGGCAACGCGGCGACGAGCGGCACCGGGGCGGCTTCGTCGGCCCGGTCGTCCCCGTCGGCCGAGTCGTCCCTGTCGGCGGCGTCGGTGGCGTCGTCCCTGTCGGTGGCGTCCGGGGTGTCCGGGGTGTCCGGGGCGGCCGGGGCGGCCGAGGCGTCCGGACCGGCTCCCAGACTCAGTTCCGCGCACGCCGTGTCCTCCACCGCGAACAACTCCTGCTCCGCGAGCACCCGCTGCCACTCCCGGCGCGCCGCGCCGCCCAGGCTGCGCCCGGTCGGGTTGTGCGCCGTCGGCTGGAGGTACACGAGCCGGGGCCGCACACGGGCGCACAACCGCCGCACGGCGGCGGCGTCGGCGCCGTCCCCGCCGCTGTCGGGACCGTCACCGCCCACCGGCACCAGCCGGGCACCACGCGCGCGCAGTGCCTCGAGGGCGCCCCGATAGGTGGGGTTCTCCACCACCACCGTGTCCCCGGGCTCGACCAGTGCCTGCGCCACCAGCCACACCGCCTGCTGAGAACCCGAGGTCACCAGGATCTGACCCGCCTCCGTCGGTACCCCCGCCGCCCGGTAGTACGCGGCGATGCCCTCCCTCAACGCCGGAATCCCGTACGGGTGGTAGCCGTCGTCCCCGAGCAGCGCCCCGACGTCCCCGCCGGTCAGCGCGCCCACCGCCTCGCCCACCGCGCCGAGCCCGGGCAGCGCCCCGCTCGACAGATCCGCGCCGCCGGCCGAGGCGGCCGTACGCGACCGGGCGTCGAAGCTCACGAGCCGCCCCTCCGTGACGTACCCGTCGACCGCTCCCGACCCCCGCAGCCGCGAGCCGCTGCCCCGTACGCTCTCCAGCCATCCCTCGCCCTCCAGGAGGCCGTACGCGGCCGTCACCGTGGACCGGCTCACCCCGAGCACCAGGGCCAGTTCGCGCTGCGAGGGCAGGACCGTGCCGCCCGCGACATCGCCCCGCGCGGCCAGCTCCCGCAGCGCGTCCGCGAGCCGCCGCGGCAGCGGCCCGGGCCCCTCCGACGACCAGCCGGTGAGGAGTCGGGACAAACGGGTCGAGGCAATCCGGTCCATGGCACCCATCTTGCGCCACCACGCAGGCCAATCCGGCCAGAGTGGTCGTTGTCGCCGCAGGTCACACGACGGAGGATCGACGACGGCGGGTCCCGGACGACGGGACCCGGAGGCGGGAACGGGCCGGGGGCCGGCCGGGAACGGGCCGGATCGGGAGAAGGGTGAGCGCATGGCGACCGTCGTGCTGGTCGGGACACTGGACACCAAGGGGGAGGAGTACGCCTGGCTGCGCGAGCGGCTCAGGGAGTACGGCGCGGAGGTCCTCCTCGTCGACACCGGGACCATGCCCGCACCCGCCCACGCGCCCGTGGCCGACGTCACCGCCGATGTCGTCGCGCGCGCCGCCGGCCACGACCTGGGCAGGCTGCGGGCCGACGGGGACCGAGGGGCGGCCGTCGCCGCGATGGCCCAGGGACTCACCCGGGTCGTCGTCGACCTCTACCGCAAGGGGAAGCTGCACGCCGTGCTCGCCGCCGCCGGGAGCGGCGGCTCCGCACTGGCCGCCCAGGCCATGCGGGCCCTGCCCATCGGCGTACCGAAGGTGCTCGTCAGCACCATGGCGGGCGGCGACGTCTCCCCGTACGTCGACAGCAGCGACCTCACCCTCATGTACAGCGTCGTCGACATCTCCGGGCTGAACTCCGTCTCCTGCGAGGTCCTCGGCAACGCCGCGGCCGCCGCCGCCGCCATGGCGCGCCGCCACGAGCGCAACCACGACGAGCAGGCCGGACGGGGGCGGCCGGTCGTCGCGGCCACGATGTTCGGCGTGACGACCCCGGCCGTCGACGTGGCCCGCGCGCGCCTCGCCGAACTCGGTTACGAGGTCCTCGTCTTCCACGCCACCGGCGCGGGCGGCCGGGCCGTCGAGAAACTCGCCAGGGACGGCATGCTCGACGGCGTCCTCGACCTCACCACCACCGAACTCGCCGACGAACTCGTCGGCGGGGTGCTCAGCGCGGGCCCGTCCCGGCTCACGGCCGCCGGGGCGATGGGCATCCCGCAGGTCGTCGCCCCCGGCGCGCTCGACATGGTCAACTTCGGTCCCGCCGCCACCGTCCCCGAGCGCTTCGCCGAACGGCGGCTGCTCGTCCACAACGCGACGGTCACCCTGATGCGGACCACCGCGCTCGAGATGGCCGACCTCGGCACCGTCATGGGCCGCAAGCTCCGCACCGCCCGCGGGCCGGCCGAGGTCTTCTGGCCGCTGCGCGGCGTCTCCGCCGTGGACGTCGCCGACGGACCCTTCGCGGACCCGGAGGCGGACCGGTCGGGCCTCGACGCGCTGCGCGCCGCCGTGCGCGGCGGCGAGGTCCGCGTCCACGAACTCGACGCCCACGTCAACGACCCGTCGTTCGCGGTCGCCATGGCGGACCGCCTGCATCAGCTGATCACCGAGCACGCCCGCCGCACCGCCCACTGAGGCACCCGGCACGGACACCGAGGAGCGAACACCACCGTGAACACCATCAGCCGTCAGGACGTGCTCGACCGGCTGCGCGCCCAGGTCGCCGCAGGCCGCCCGATCGTCGGGGCCGGCGCCGGTACGGGACTCTCCGCCAAGTGCGCCGAGGAGGGCGGGGTCGACCTGCTGATCATCTACAACTCCGGCCGCTACCGGATGGCCGGGCGCGGCTCCCTCGCCGGACTTCTGCCGTACGGCGACGCCAACGCCATCGTCCAGGACATGGCGCGCGAGGTGCTGCCCGTGGTCCGCGACACCCCCGTCCTCGCCGGCGTCTGCGGCACGGACCCGTTCCGCCGCATGGACCTCTTCCTTGACCAGCTCAAGGCGATGGGCTTCGCGGGCGTGCAGAACTTCCCCACGGTCGGCCCCTACGACGGCACCTTCCGCGTCAACCTGGAGGAGACCGGCATGGGGTACGGCCTGGAGGTCGACATGGTCCGCGCCGCCCGCGAACGGGACCTGCTCACCGCCCCGTACGTCTTCGACCCCGAGCAGGCGGCCGACATGGCACGCGCCGGCGCCGACGTCCTCGTGCCCCACGTCGGGCTCACGACCAAGGGGGCCATCGGGGCGGGGACGGCCATGACGCTCGACCAGGCCGCGGCGGCCGTCCAGGAGATGCACGACGCCGCCAAGCGCGTGAACCCCGGCATCCTGGTGCTCTGCCACGGCGGTCCCATCGCCGAGCCGGAGGACGCCCGCCACGTCCTGGAGCGCACCACGGGCGTCGTCGGCTTCTTCGGGGCCTCGTCGATCGAGCGCCTGCCGACGGAGCGGGCCATCACGGAACAGACCCGCGCCTTCAAGGCCCTGACCACCGGCTGACGCCGTTGTCGGCGGCGTGCCGTACAACTGGGAGCGGGGAAGAGAAGGACCGCACGAGGGGGACTGCACGTGGACGCTTTCGCGGATCAGGGGAGTGTCGGCCGTGCGCCCTTCGTCGGACGGGACCGGGAACTCGACCGGCTCGAAGAACCGCTGCGCCGCCGCGCCGAAGGCACGGGACCGGTGGTGGTGGAGGTCGTGGGCGAGCCGGGCATCGGCAAGTCGCGGCTCCTCGCCGAGTTCGCGGTACGGGCCAGGGGGCACGGGGCGACGGTCCTGCGCGGCCGCGCAGGACCCGCCCTCCCCGCCGGTCCCACGGTCTTCGCCGACTCCACCGTCCCCGTCGGCCCCACGGTCTTCGCCGATTCCGGCGTGCCGGTCGGCCCCACGGTCCTTGCCGATGCCGGCGTGCCCGTCGGCCCCACCGTCCCCGCCGGTTCCACCGTCCCCGCAGGCGTCACCGTTCTCGCCGGTTCCACCGTCCCCGCGGGACGGGACCCGAGCCCGCCCTTCCAGGCCTTCGCCGACGCCTTCGCGGATCTGGACCACCACGACCGCGTGCTCTCCCCGGTCCTGGCGGCCCTCGCGGAACTCGTCGAGTCGCCACCGGCGGCGCCCCGCGCGGACCACGGGGCCGGTCCCCCGGCCGGGACGGGATTCACGGCCGGACCGACGACACCGAGCCCCACGGTCGGCTCGGGCACGTTGCCCCGTACGGTCCCGGCGGACGGCGTCGGCAGCGCGTCGGACGACCTCCCCGTCTCCGTCGGAGCGTTCGCCGCGGAGGCCGTGCGGTCCGGTGGCACTGACGCCGGCCAGGTGCGGCGCATCGCGGCGGCGCTCGGGCGGCTTCCGGCGGACGGGCCCGTCCTCGTCCTCGCGCTCGACGACTTCCACGCCGCCGACCCCGCTTCCGTCGCGCTCGTCGACCATCTCCTCCGGCATCCGCTCCGGGCGCCCGTCCTGGTCGTTCTCGCCCGCCGCGAGCGGCAGACCGCGCCCGCGCTCGCCTCGGTCCTCGCCCGTGCCGCCGACTCGGGAGACCTCGCCCGGCTCGCCCTCGGGCCCTTGACAGCGGAGGACTGCGCCGAGGGGCTCGTCCCCGGGCTCCCGGCGGGCCTCGCCCGGGAGATCCACGCTCTCAGCCTCGGCAACCCGCTCTACCACCGCGCCCTCGCCCACGCGCGCACCCACGGGGGAGGGGCACCCGGGACCGGACCCGTGGCGGTGCTCCTCGACGAGCTCGCCCCGCTCGACGGGGCGCAGCGGGCGGTCGTCGAGGCACTCGCCGTGCTCGACGGGCGCGCCACGGCCGAACTGCTCGCCGCCACCGTGACCCCGCCCCCGACGACCCCGGCCCCGGTCGGTCCCCGCCCGATCGGCCCGTCCCGGGCCGGTCCGCACCCGACAGACCGGGCCCCGATCGGTCCGCACCCGACAGGCCCGGCCCCGATCGGTCTGGGCCCGAACGCCTCGCCCCCGATCCCCCCGCACCCGGCGGACCTGCCGCAACCGGCATCCCCCTCGCACCCCGCGCTCCCGTCGCCCCCGTCGCCCCCCTCGCCTCCCTCACACCCGTCGAACCCGTCGCACCCCTCGCCTCCCGCGCACCCGTCGGGCCCGCCGGACCCCAGGGCCCTGGACGGCGTTCTCAGGGAACTGGCCCACCGCGACCTCGTCCGGCCCGACGACGACGGGCGGATCCTCGTCCTGCGCCACCCCGCCCTGCCCGAGCTCGTCCGAAGCACGCTCGACCCATGGCGGCGCCGTGAACTGCACCGGAGGGCGGCCGACGCCCTCGCCGCCGCCGGGGCGCCCGTGACCGAGCGTGCCCCGCACCTGGTCCGCGCCGTGACGGCCTGGGACCCGGACGTCGCCGCCGAGCTGGTCGAGGCCGCCGAGCGCATCGGCGCGGCCGACCCCGCGCGCGCCGCCCACTGGCTGGGAGCCGTCCTCGCCCTGCTCCCCGACACCCCCCGGCACCGCGCCACCTGGCGCGACCTGACGCTCCGACGGGCCCGGGCCCTCGGATCCGCCGGCCTGGTGGCGGAGAGCCGGGACCTCCTCCACCACCTCATCGACACCTGCGGGGCGCCGGACACGGCCGAACTGCGGACCTCCGCCGTCCTGCTCTGCGCCTTCATGGAGCGCCACCTCGGCCGGTACCCGGAGGCGGACGCGCTGCTCCGCCGCGAGCTGGAGCGCACCCCCGGCCCCCGCCCCGACCTGCGGACGTGGCTCGTCGTCGAGTGGGGCTGCAGGGCCCTCTTCGCCGCCCGGTACCCCGAGGTCCGGTCCGTCGTCGCCCGAACCCTCGAAGAGGCCCGACGGCGGCGCGACGAGGCGGGCACGGCGGAGGTGCTCACCCTGTCCGCGCTCGGCGAGGTGTACGAGGGCGAGACCGCCGCCGCCCGCGTCCACGCGGCGGAGGCGGCCGCCCTCACCGACACCTTCACCGACGGCGAACTGGCCGCCCACCCCGAGTCGTTGGTACGGCTCGGCTGGACGGAGGTGTTCCTCGAGGAGTACGGGAGGGCCGAGCGTCATGCCACCCGCGGCATCGGGATGGCCCGGCGCGCCGGACGCCCCTTCGCGCTCTCGCAGTTGCTGCTCTGCTCGGCGTACGTCCACTTCCTGACCGGCAGGGTCGGCGCCGCGCTCGACCTGGCGGAGGAGTCGCTCGCCGTCGCCCGCGCCCTGGGCGGTGCCGAACTCGTCGGCTTCAGCGGGGCGATCCGGGCCGTCGTCCTCCTCCACGCCCGGCCCCTGGGCGACCCCGAGCCCTCGGCCGCCGCCGCGGAGGCCGCGGCGGCGGTGGGGACCGCCGAGGGCTGGTGGGCCACCCAGACCCGCTCCCTCCTCGGCTACGCCGTGCCGCTCCACAGGGACCCGCACCGGGTGCGCGAGGTGCTCGTGCGCGCGGGCGGCGACCGGAACCTGTCCCGGCTCCAGCCCTCGCTGCGCCCCGGGTACCTCGAACTGCTCGCGGGCTCGGCCCTCGCCACCGGAGACCCCGCGGAGGCCGAGAGGGTCGCCCGCCGGGCCCTCGCGGAGGCCGAGCGGCTCGGGCTGCCCGTGCAGCGCGCCGCCGCACTGCGCGCCTGGGGGCAGGTCCTGGCCCGGCGCGGCGAATCGGCCTCCGCCGCACGGGCGTTCACCGACGCGGCACGGGAGAGCGCCCGCTCGGGGGCCGTCCTGCGGGAGGCCCACAGCCTGCTCCTCGCCGCGCCGCAGACCCATGCGGCGGGCGACGGGACACGGGCCGCCGCCCAGTGGCGCAGGGGCAGACGCCTGGCCGTCGAGGGAGGCGCCCGCATGCTGGCCGATCTGGCCGACCGCACCCGCCCGGCCCCTCCGGAGGGTGCGGCGGGGGGCCGGCTCGCCGTCCTCACCCCGAGGGAACGGGAGATCGCGGTCCTGGTCGCCGAAGGACTCACCAACCAGGCCGTCGCCGACCGGCTCTGTCTCAGCCCACGCACGGTCGAGAGCCATGTCGCCCGGGTCTACCGCAAGACGGGAGTGGAGACCCGGGCGGCGCTCGCCTCTCTCGTGGTCAGGGACGGCGTCGGCGAGGGTCAGTTCTCGCGGGGATAGGTCGCCGTCACCCGGCCCTTGGCGTCCGCCTGGAGATACGCGGAGCCGTACGTGTCGGACAGGTAGACGCTCATGCCGGCCTTGGTCCCGAAGATCGACGAGGGCGGGTTGAGGACGAGGTAGCGGCTGGTCGGCTCGGCGACCCCCAGTTCCTTGTCCGCGCGCTTCATCAGTGCCGGCAGGGCGTCCCAGTCGAAGTCGTTGAGGTCGGTCGGGACCGAGCCGGGGAAGGCCGTGCCGGATCCCTGGCGGACGGCGGCGTCCTCGCCCCGGTACATGTACCGGTCGTACCGCTTCGTGCTGCCCTTGACGAGGGACTCGGCGATCGCGTAGTCCGGGTACACGACGAAGCTGGTCACCATGGTGCCGCCCGCGGCCTCCTTGATCGCGGCGATGGCGGACCGGACTCCGGCCGGAGTCAGCAGGCTGCCCTTCACCGGGGCGACGCCCTTCGACGGCGTCGGTGTCGATGTCGATGTCGGCGTGCCCGACGCGTCGGGCCGCTGGGCGACCGGGCCCTGCTGCGACGGAGGCGCGCTGCTCGGTCCGGATCCCGGGTCGCCCGGCCTCCAGTCCCAGCTCATCGCGGCGACGGGGATCCCCACGGCGAGTACGACGACGGCTGCGGAACCCAGGAACCGTGCGGTACGGCTCCGCCGCCGCCCGGCGCCACGGGCCGGGGAGGAGGGAGCCGTAGCGGGGGAGACACCGGGGGGCGCGAACACGGCGGAGGCCGCGGGGGGAGCGGCCCACGGAGGAGCGTCCGTGGGCGAGCCGCCGCGCGACGCCGTCTCGGCGGCCGCCGGCCCCGCGCCCGAGGTCGCCTGAGGTGCCGAGTGGTTCGACGGAGGAGCCAGGTGGAACGACGTGGCCTCGCCGTTCCCTGCCGCACCCGGCTCGCCGAAGGCCTGCGGGCCGGTCCCGTTCGCGGGAGCCGCCGCCGGAGCCGGTACCGCGTCGACGTTCTGACGGAGGCCCGGACGGCTGCCCTGGTCCGGTGAGGTGACGGCGGCGAGCGCGCGGTCGAGCTCAGCCGCGTCCGGACGGGCGGACGGCTCCCTCACCAGCAGCCTGTTCAGGAGGCCAGTGAGCTCGCCGGCGCGCCGCGGGGGCGGTACGTCGTCGGAGAGGACGGCCGCCAGCGTCGCGAGGGTGTTCTCCCGGCGCAGCGGATGGTGGCCCTCGACCGCCACGTACAGCACCATGCCGAGCGACCACAGGTCGGCGGCCGGACCGCTGCCGCCACCGCCGCGGATCCGCTCGGGCGCCATGTAGTCGGGCGAGCCGATGATCGATCCCGAGGCCGTCAGGACGGTGGACTCGCGGATCGCGGCGATGCCGAAGTCGGTGAGCACCGGCCGCCCGTCGGGGCGCAGCAGGACGTTCGCGGGCTTGACGTCGCGGTGTTCGATGTCCCGCTCGTGGGCGGCCCGCAGGGCAGAGAGCAGCTCGCGGCCGAGCGCGGCGGCCTCGGCCGGGGTCATCGAGCCCCGGTCGAGCCGGTCCTGGAGGGACCCGCCGGTGACCAGCTCCATCACGAGCCACGGGTAGGTGCCCTCGCCGGCGTCGACGATGTGATGGATGGTCACCACGTTGGGGTGGTCGATCCGGGCGAGGGCGCGGGCCTCGCGCAGGACCCGCTCGCGCAGGGTCCTGGCGCCCTCGACGTCGTGCTCGGCGTGCGCGGGGTCCGGCGGCCGCACCTCCTTGACCGCCACGTCACGGTGGAGGACCAGGTCGCGGGCGCGCCAGACCGTTCCCATCCCACCGCCGCCCAGCCGCTCCACCAGCTCGAAACGGCCGTCGATCACTCTGTTCACTCGCACCCCTGTACTCGGGTCCCCGGGGCGGTGGCGGCCTGCGGCCCTGCCCCGCCCACTTCGCCGTACACGTCGACCTGATAGCGCCCCGGCGGTCCGCACGGCTCCGGGAGTGCGCGCAAGCCCGGCCACGGCCCCTGCGCGCGCCCGTCCGGGGCACCGCCTTCCGCCGCGGCCTCGGTCCCGGCCTTCGCGTCGGCGTAGACCGTACCGCCCGTGCCGTGGATCTCCGGCACCGGGCGCTGGGTCTCCGACAGGCCGAGCACGTGCGCCGCCCGCCCGCTCAGGGCCGCGCCATGACGTGGGTCGCGCCATGACCGGGCGGCCGCCGCGGCGAGCGCGTACTCCCGCGCCGCCCGGCCGGGTTCGCCCAGGTGAAGCAGACACTCGGCGAGCCATGCCCGGGTCCGTACGCGCGCCGCCGCGTCACCGTCCCGCGCGAACCCGGGAAGCGCCCGTTCGAGGAGGCCGAGGGCCTCGCCGTAGCGTCCGCGCTCGGCGTGGGCGACACCGAGCACGAGCCGCGCGAGGGCACCCACGCGGACGTCCTGCGCGGGCCCTTCGGTGAGCCGGACGGCCTCGGCGAGCAGCGCCGCCCGCTCGCCGCCTGCCGCCTCTGCTCCTGCTTCCGCTCCTGCTTCCGCTTCCGCATCGGCTCCCGCTCCTGCTTCCGCTCCCGCTCCCGCTTCCGCTCCCGCTTCCGCTCCCGCCTGGGCCTCCGCCGCCTCCACCATCTCCCCTGCCGCCGCCTCCGCTTCGTCCTTCATGCCCCGGGCCGTACGCCCCCTCCCGTCGGCCCCGGCGAGCGTCCGGGCAAGCGCCAGACAGAGCCGGGCCCGGTCGGCGGCCCGCAGCGGCGTGTCCGTCACCTCGGAGGCGAGGGAGGCCCGGAGGAGCGCGGCCGCCTCCTCGTGCCCGCCGGTGGCCCGCAGCACGGCGGCGAGCAGAAGCCGGTGCTCGGTGGCGGGCCACAGCCGGCCCGCGGCCCGGTGGTCGTCGAGCGCCGTCCTCAGCTGCGCCTCGGCCGCGGCCGGGTCTTCGGGTGCCGTGATCCGGCCGAGCAGGGCGCGCGTGTCGGCGAGCACGCCGAGGACGCCGGGATCCGCCCGGTGGGGTGCGGCGAAGGCGATCAGCCGGGCGAGCTCCTCGCGCAGGGCGGCTGCCTCGGCCGCCGGGTCGGGCGCGGTGTCGAGCAGATCGGCGCGGGCCCGACCGTGCAGCAGACGTACCGTCGCGGTCTCGGCGACCCCGGCCCGCCCGACCCGATGGAGGGCCGTGGCCCGCTCGCACAGCTCCGCGAGCCGGGCGCAGGCCGTCGCTCCGGGACCGGGGCCCGCGACGAGCGCACGCGCCCGCGAGACGAGGGCCTTGCCCCGCTGTCCGGCCTGCTCGTGCAGGTCCGCGGCCCGGAAGAAGAGCGGCCCGGCGGCCGGCCGCGCGGCTCCCCGGCAGTCGAGCGCGGTCGCGTCCAGGGCGTCGGCGTGGTCCCCGGGGGTGAGGGCCCCGCCCGCGCGCCGAAGGGCCGTCGCGGCCCGCTCCCAGGCGCTTCCGGCCCGGGGGTGCCCATGGGCGGTGAGCCGCCGCGCACGGTGGAGCAGCTCGTGCGGATCCTCCGGCTCGTCGCCGGCACCGGCCCCCCGGTCGTACGGACGCACACCGAGGCGGAACTCGTCGGGCGAGCGGCTGCTCATGCGGGGGGTGCTCCGGGGAGAGGGGAAGGGAGGGAACTGCACGCCCGGCAGAACCCGCGTACACAGAGGTCGGACCGACTTTCGCAGCCCCGAGCCGCCCGCACATCCGTAGAACTACGGAATCCGTTGTCCGGTTGTCCCCTCCTCCCGCTCGCCACTCCGACTCGCCACTCCGACTCGCCACTCCGACTCACCACTCCGACCCACCACTCCGACCCACCACTCCGACCCACCACTCCGACCCACGACTCCGACTCGCCACCCCGCTCCCCACTCCCAGCCCCGTCCGCCCTCCCCACCGCATCGATCGGCCGCACTGCGCAGAGCCCACCCCCAGGTACTCGGCTAGGGTGATTCGATAGGGAATGCGCCCCCCGGGGCCGGGCCGATGCGTAGGTCGATGCGTTGGAGAACCACGAGTCGTCGAGCAGGGTTCCGCAGCCGCCCCGGGCGGCCGTCGGGGACGCGGGTGTGCTCCGCGAGCTGCTCCCGATCGCCCTGTGGCGTGAGGACGCCGAGGGTCGCATCGTCGAGTGGTCGCTCGCCGCGCAGGATCTGATCGGCCACCGCCCTGAGCATGTGATCGGACGGCTCGCCACGCCCCTCCTCGTCCCCGACGACAACCGTGAGCTCGCCGAACGGCTCACCCATCGCGTGCAGGCCGGCGAGACCATGGTCGGCACGCTCCCCGTCCGGCACCGCGACGGGCACACCATCGCCATGGAGATGTGGATCGTGCCGGCCGCCGACCCGGAGGGCCGGCCGGGCGCGATGCTCATCGCGGTGGAGACCTCCGAGGTCCTGCGCATGCGGGAGAACCTCGCGGCGATGGAGAGCCTCTTCACCCAGTCGCCGATCGGTCTCGCCCTGCTCGGCCCCGACCTGCGGTTCCTCCGGGTCAACGACGCCCTGGCCCGGATGAACGGGGTGGCGGCCGCCGAGCACGTGGGTCACCGTCTCACCGAGGTGGTGCCCGGTGTCAACGCCGCCTCGCTCGAATCCCTGATGCGCCAGGTCATGGAGAGCGGGAACGCCGTCGTCGACGCCCGTCGGGTCGGCCGTACCCCCGCCGACCCCGATCGCGACCACATCTGGTCCTGCTCGTACGCCCCGCTCATCGACCGCGCCGACCGGCGGTCCCTGGGCCTCATCGCGTCCCTCGTGGACATCACGGAGAGCCAGGAGGCCCACACCGAGGTCGAGCGGGCCCGCCACCGTTTCGCCCTGCTCGCCGAGGCCGGGGCACGGATCGGCACGACCCTGGACCTGCAGCAGACGGCGGAGGAGACGGTGCGTTTCCTCGTGCCGCAGCTGGCCGACTCGGCGGACGTCCAGATGCTGGAGTCCGTCCTCGAGCCGGACGACCCGGTCGCCTCCACACGCGGGGTGCTCCGCCGGCTCGCGGCCCGCTTCCCGGACCCCACGGCCCCCACGTCCCTCCTCGTCCCGGGGCAGACCTTCCAGATCCCGCTGGACTCCGTGTACGAGGGGGTCGTCGCCCGTGGCCGCCCCACGAACCTCTTCACGTCCGACATCCCGCATCTCTTCACCGACCCGCGGACCGAGGCGCTCCGCACCTACTTCGCCACCCGCATCGGCTCGGCGCGGCTCATCCCCATGGTGGCCCGCGGCCAGGTGCTCGGCTCGGTCACGGTGACCCGGCTGCGGACCCGTGAGCCCTTCGACGCGCAGGACTGCGTCCTCATCGACGAGGTCGTGGCCAGGGCCGCCCTCAACATCGACAACGCCCGCCTCTACACGACCCAGCGGGAGGCCGCCCTCACCCTTCAGCGCAGCCTCACCAACAGCGCCCTGCCCGACGTCACCGGACTCGAACTCACCGGCCGCTACCTGCCCGCGAGCGCCCATGACGTCGGCGGCGACTGGTTCGACGTCATCGCCGTGCCGGGCGGCAGGACGGGTCTCGTCATCGGCGACGTCATGGGGCACGGCATCCACGCGGCCGCGGTCATGGGCCAACTGCGCACGGCGGTACGGACCCTGGCCCGCCACGACATCCCGCCGGTCGAGATGCTCAGCTCCCTCGACGCCGTCGTCGCCGACCTCGGTGAGGACACGATGGCGACCTGCGTGTACGCCGTCCACGACCCGGCCACCGGCGCCTGGGTCATCGCGCGCGCCGGTCATCCACCGCCCGCCGTCGCCACCCCGGACGGGACGATCGCCTTCCTCGAAGGGCCGCCGGGAACCCCGCTGGGCACGGGCGCCCACGACTTCGGCACCGAGGAGGTCGCCCTGCCCGAGGGCGGGCTGCTCGTCCTCTACACGGACGGCCTCATCGAGGCCCGCGACCGCGACCTCGACGAGGGGATGCGGCAGCTCGCCGGGGCGCTCCGGCATATCGACCGCCCCTTGGGCGAGTTGTGCGACGACATCCTGAAGCAGTTGCTCGCGGCGCCCGCGCAGGACGACGTGGCGATCCTGCTGGCCCGTACGACCGGCTGAAATCCCCTACGGGGAAGGGGGGTTCCTCAGGATCCCGTGTGCCGGAGCCGGTACAGGTCGCGGAGGAGGGCGATCTCCGCCCCGTGATGCAGGAGTTCCTGGTTCACCCACCAGACGGTCTCGAGGAAGGGATCCTCCGGATCGCTGCCGTGCGGGTAGCTGCTGTGTCCGACCGTGTCGAGCGTCGTGTCGTCGACGGACAGCAACGCGTCCCGCCAGGCGCCGGCGGCGGTGTCGAACGCGGCGACGGCCGTCGCGACGTCCCCGCTGATCGCGTAGTCGTCGCGGGTGAGGGTGCGACTGCCGTTCGTGTGGTCGGCGCGGAGCGCGAGCAGCTCGCTCAGGTGGCTCAGCCGCCAGGCGATCGTCGTGAACGGCGGCGGGGCCGGGTGCGGTGGCGGCGTCGCGTCCCGGCCCCAGTCGCCGGAGACGCTGCCGGTCAGCACGGTGGCGCGGGGCCCGGGACCGTCGGTGCGGCGCCGGACGGACCAGCAGCCGGGGCCCGGCTCCCAGAGGTACTCCGCGTCGGTCATCGGCCCGACCTCGACGTCCGTACCGTTCCCGCTGTCCATCACCGGCCCCGCCATGCGGTCGGTCAGTCGCCGCCGGGCGAAGTCGAACTGGTCGAGGAGGGGGAGGAGTCGTGCGGGTATCGCCATCGGGGCTCCGGATCGCAGAGAGGCGGGGCGGGACGTTCGGCGGATCGGGGGTGATCAGATCCGGCCGGTCGCAGGTGGAGCGACGAGCCGCATCAGGCCCGGTCGGCGGGCAGGTGGAGCGACGAGCGGGAACCGGCCCGGTCGATCGGCACGTGGGGCGAGGAGACGGATCAGATCCGGTCGATGTGCACGCTCGTCGACTTCACGCGGGCCGTGGCCTGCATGCCGACCTCGAGCCCCAGCTCCTCCACGGCCTCACGGGTGAGGAGCGAGACGAGCCGGTGCGGACCGGCCTGGATCTCCACCTGCGCGGCGATGTCGCCGAGTTTGACGGCCGTGACGATGCCGGGAAACGCGTTGCGCACCGACGTGTACGCCATGTCGTCGTCGCCCTGGCCGCTCTGCGCGACCTCGACGGAGAAGGCTGCCAGGTCACGGCCGTCGATGAGGCGTCGGCCGTTCTCGTCGCGATGGGTGACGAACCGGCCGCCGTCGGCCCAGCGGCGTGCGGTGTCGGGGCTCACGCCCAGCAGGCGCGCCGCCTGCCCGATGGTGTAGGACTGCATATGCGAGAGATTACGCCGCCGAGGCTCGCATATGCAAGGAAAAGGCGCATGTCACGCCTTTCGGGGCAATCCCTGTGATTCAGCTGGAAGGCGACCGCCGGCCGACCGCCTCGACCAGCGGCAGCAGCCGGTGGGCCACCCGCTCCCGCAGCGCGATCTCGGTACGGGTGCGGACCACCCCGGGCAGCTGGATGAGCCGCTGGATGACGTCCTCCAGGTGCCCGGCGTCGCGGGCGACCACCCGGGTGAGCAGATCTCCGCCGCCGGTGATGGAGAAGGCCTCCACGATCTCGGGCACGGCCGCGAGCGCGTCGCCGACCTCGTCGAGGTGCCCCTGGGTCACCTCGACGTGGACGAAGGCGAGCACCGGGTGCCCCAGCGCGGCCGGGGAGAGCACCGGACCGGTCGCGGTGATCACTCCGTCCCGCTCCAGCCGGTCGATCCTGGCCTGTACGGTGCCCCGCGCCACGCCCAGGATCCGCGCGTACTCCCGCACGCTCGTCCGCGGCTGCTCGATGAGCAGCCGCAGGATCCGGGTGTCGAGCTCGTCCACGGCCATGCTCGGCGGTCCTCCTGGGTTCCTTCGGCCCGGTACGGCGGTGCCCGGGGTCGGAATCGTTTCATTCCGGTACGGAATCCGCTTCTCCGGGGCCCTCCGTGCGCCTCCCGGAGTCCTTCCGGGCGCAGGGCGGTGGCCGGAAGGCGACTGAGCCCGGGCGGCTCCGGGTATCTCCCGAGGAGGGGGTTACCGCGTGCCTCCGCCGGGCACCCGCGGAGAGGAGCGGTCATGCGACGCGGATCCGGGAACTCGTACTGGACGGCGTCGGCACCGTCGCCCGATGCCGCGTACCCGCCCCTGGACAGTGATCTCTTCGCCGACGTGGCCGTCGTCGGGGCCGGTGTCGCCGGCGTCTGCACCGCCCGTGAGCTGGTCCGCGCGGGCGCCGACGTGGTCCTCCTGGAAGCCGACCGGATCGCGACCGGCGTGACCGGGCACGCCGCCGGCGAACTGACATCCCTGCACGGCCTCTGCTACGGACACCTGCGCCGCCGCCGGGGCGCGGAGGCCACGGCCCTGTACGCCGACGCCCAGGAGGACGCCCTGCGCCAGGTGGCGCGGGACTGCGCGGAACTCGATGTCGACGCGGAGCTCGAACACCGGCCGGCGTTCACGTACACCGTCGACGAGGGGAGTGCGGCGGAGATCCACGAGGAGGCGGATGCCGCCGGGGAGGCGGGCGTGCGGGCGAAGACGGTGACCGAGACGGGGCTTCCGTACCCGGTCGTGGCCGCCGTGCGCGTGGAGGACCAGCTGCAGTTCCACCCCCGCCGGTACCTGCTCGCCCTGGCGGACGACTTCGTCGCGCGGGGCGGTCGCCTCCACGAGGGCACGCGCGTCACCGAACTGCACGACGGCGCCGAATGCCGTCTCACGGTGGACGGCGGAGCCGCGGTCCACGTCCGGGACGTCGTCCTCGCCACCCACTTCCCGCTCCGCTGCCACAGCAGCCTCCTGGTGCGCCTCTCGGTGCGCCGGGAGCTCGTCGTCGCCGCGTCCGTGGACGAACGCCATGCCCCGTACGGCATGTACGTGACGTACGACGACGGCGCCCGGTCGGTGCGTACGGCTCCGCTGGGCGAGGGGCGGCGGTTGCTGATCGTGGCGGGCGAGGCGTTCGAGCCGGGCGGCGGGGGAGTGCCCGAGCGGTACGACAGCCTGGAGGCGTGGGCGCGCGGACATCTGCCGGGCTTCGCCGAGGCGGCGGAGACCCACCGGTGGGCCGCCCAGGACGTCCACACACCGGACGGGATGCCCTGCGTGGGCCATGAACACCCGGACACCCAGCACGTCTACCTCGCCACCGGCTTCGGCGGATGGGGCCTCAGCAACGGCGTCGCCGCCGGCCGCCTGCTGGCCGCGCACGTGACGGGCGCGCCGCGACCTGCCTGGACGGAACTCGTCGACCCGCGCCGCCACCTGCCGGTACGCGAGGTACCCGGGGTCGTACGGCAGCAGTCCACGGTGGCGCGCCACTACGTGGCGGGCCGGCGGGCGGCACGACGCTGCACCCACATGGGCTGCGAGCTGGGCTTCAACGAGGCCGAACAGACATGGGAGTGTCCCTGCCACGGTTCCAGGTTCGCAGCGGACGGCACCGTCCTCCAGGGCCCGGCCACGCACCCGCTGGCGGAGGACTGAGCCCCGCGGACGGCGAGGCCGGTGCGCAGTGCAGAAGGGACGTCTGCGCGGGGTGAAGCGCACGGCGGACTGGAAGGGGAGGACGGCAGGGGGGAGGGGAACGGCGGCGAGGGGAAGAGGACGGCCGGGGTGGGGAGCGGCTGGGGAAAGGGAACGGCCGGGTGAAGGGCCCGGCCGTCCTCGAAGACCGCCCGAGTGGGTGATCGGACCGGGCATCCGGCGGAGGCGGCGAGCGGGATCCCGGCCCCCGCGCGTGATCAACGCAGAGTGGGCGGCGTGGATGTCGAGGAAGTCGCCGAGGAGTTGTACGGGCTGAGGCCGGCGGAGTTCGTGGCCGCGAGGGACACGTACGTGGCCCGGGCGCGCGCGGCGAAGGACGCGAGGGCGGCGAAGGCCATCGCCGCCCTGCGGCGCCCGTCGCTCGCCGCGTGGGCGGCGAACCGGCTGGCCTTGCAGCGGCAGCCGGAGGCTCAGCAGTTCCTGGCGCTTGGGGAGACCCTGAGGGAGGCCCACCGGACGCTCGACGCCGAGCAGCTGCGGGCGGCGAGCGGGCAGCGGCAGCAGCTGGTCACCGCGCTCGCCCGCACGGCCGCCACGCTCGCGGGCGAGGCGGGGCTGTCGGTGAGCGACACGGTGCTGCACGAGATCGAGCAGACCCTGCACGGCGTGCTCGCCGACCGGGACGTCGCCGAGCTGTGGTCGAGGGGCCGGCTGGTCAAGGCGCCCGAGGCGGCGGTGGGATTCCCCGAGGTCGCGCCGGAGGCGGTACCCGCACCCCGGGCCCCGGCCGCCGAAGCAGCCGAAGCCACCGCGCCCATCGCGCCCACCACGACCACGGAGCGGACCGGGAAGACCGGGACCGGCGGAACCGCTGGGCCCACCGGGAGCGAGGAGGCGGCCGGAGCCGTCGGACAGCCGGCGCCGAAGAAGAAGCCGGCCCGCGGTGAGGAAGCGCGGCGCCTGCGCGAACGCGAACGTGCCCGACTGCGCGACCTCGAACGTGCCCGTACGGCGGCGGAGGAGGCCGACGGCGAGGTCGGCCGGCGCGAGCGGGAGCTCGTCGAGGCCCGCGACGCGCGCCAGGCCGCGGCGGAGGAGGCCGAAGAGGCGGCCGAACTGGTCAGCCGTCTGGAGCGCGAACTGCACGACGGCCGGAAGGCCAGGCAGGAGGCGAGGACGGCGTCCACGACGGCCGGCAAGGCGGTGACGACCGCGGAGCACGCCCTGCGGGACGCCCGGCGCGCCGCCGCGCAGGCCGCCCGCGCCGTTCAGGACCTGGAGGGCCGGAGCAAGGAGTGAACCGAACCGGTCGCCTCGGCACGGCTCGCCGGGCCGAGGCGACCGGGCCGGGACGGCGACCCGTGCC
>NZ_JBHTSA010000069.1:0-46084 GCF_042795405.1 Streptomyces sp. NPDC056480
CCCGCCAGGAACGGCGGGGGCCCTCGGAGCGACCGGAACCGGTCGGGGTGTGTGCGCGGGTCAGCGCTTGCTGACGCCCACCAGGTCGCAGACGAAGATCAGCGTCTCGCCCGGGGCGATCTTGCCGCCGGCGCCGCGGTCGCCGTAGGCGAGGTGCGCGGGGATGACCAGCTGGCGGCGACCGCCGACCTTCATGCCCTGGACGCCCTGGTCCCAGCCCTGGATGACCTGACCGGCACCGAGGTGGAAGTCGAGCGGGGCGCCGCGGTTCCAGGAGGCGTCGAACTCCTCGCCGGAGTCGAAGGACACACCGACGTAGTGGACCTTCACGAAGTCACCGGCTTCGGCGAGGTCGCCATCGCCCTCCCAGATGTCCTTGATCTCCAGGTCCTTCGGCGGCTCGCCACCCGGGAAGTCGATCTCGGGCTTCTCGATGCTCACTGAACTGCTCCTCATGCTGATGAACTGCGTGATCGGGACAGTCTTACATCTTCGCCAGGATGTCCACGGCGAACACCAGCGTGGAGTTCTTCGGGATGCCCTGCTGCTCCTTGTCGCCGAACGCCTCGGACGGCGGGGCGACGATGAGGACGCGGCTGCCGACCGTCTTGCCGACGAGACCGTCCTTGAGGCCCTTCAGCGTGAGCTGCGACAGCGGGAAGTTCGCGGGCTTGCCCGAGGTGTACGTCGAGTCGAAGACCTTGCCGTCCTTCCACAGGGCGGCGACGTAGTTCACGACGACCGTGTCGGTGGCCGTCACGGCGTCGCCCTTGGCCTCGAGCACGTAGTTCGAGACGAGCTTCGTCGGCGGGTCGACCTTGGGGACCGTCAGCGTGGGGGCCTTGCCGTCGGTGTTCGTGCCGACCTTCGGCAGGTCCTTGTTGTCCTGGGCGACCGGGGTGCCGGTGGCGGACTTGGGGATCGTGATGGCCTTCAGGATGTCCACGACGAAGACGAGGGTGGCGTTCGGCTTGATGCTCGGCGGCGAACCCTTCTCGCCGTAGCCGAGCTCCGGCGGGATGCCGACCTCGATGCGACTGCCGACCTTCTGGCCTTCGAGGGCCTGCTCCCAGCCCTTGATGACCTGACCCTCGCCGAGCGTCACGCTGAAGGGCTCCCCGCGGTCGAAGCTGTTGTCGAAGGGGGTGGTGGAGTCCCAGGCCTGACCCAGGTAGTTCACCGAGAGGGCGTCGCCCTTCTTCGTCACCGCGCCCTTGCCCTCGCTGATGACGTTGACCTTGAGTTCCTTGGGCGGGTCGCCCTCGCCCTTGGCGAGGGTCGGCTTCTCGCCGAACTTGGCCCCCGCGGTGATGGCGGGCAGCCCGTTCGTCATCGAAGCGGAATCGGAGCCCTTGTCGTCGCTACCGCACGCCGCTGTGGAGAGCAGCAGCAGCGGGACGACGAGAAGGCCGGCAAGTCGGCGCACGTGTTCCTCAGATCTCAGACGGCACAGTAGTTGTCCCGACACTCTAGGGGACCCTCCTGTCACGTCGAGGGCCCCGCACGCCAAACGTGCGGGGCCCACATCACCGGTGCGACCGGCCTACATTCCGGCGATCAGCTTTTCGACGCGGTCGTCGACGGAGCGGAACGGGTCCTTGCACAACACCGTGCGCTGCGCCTGGTCGTTCAGCTTGAGGTGGACCCAGTCGACGGTGAAGTCCCGTCGCTGCTCCTGGGCGCGGCGGATGAAGTCGCCGCGGAGCCGGGCCCTGGTGGTCTGCGGGGGCACCGACTTGCCCTCGAAGATCTTCATGTCGTTGCAGATCCGGGCCGCCTGACCGTTCTTCTGCAGGAGGTAGTACAGCCCACGACGGCGGTGGATGTCGTGGTAGGCGAGGTCTATCTGCGCGACCCTCGGGTTCGACATGGTCATGTTGTGCTTGGCCCGGTAGCGCTCGATGAGCCGGTGCTTCATGACCCAGTCGATCTCGGTCTCGATCCTGTCGAGCCGCTCGCTCTCGATCGCGTCGAGCGTGCGGCCCCACAGCTCCAGGACCTGGGCGACGGTGCCGTTCCTGATCCCGCGGCGGTCGACGAAGTCGACGGCCTTCTCGTAGTACTCGCGCTGGACCTCCAGGGCGGAGGCCTCGCGGCCGCTGGCGAGCCGGACCTTGCGCTGCCCGGTGATGTCGTGGCTGACCTCGCGGATGGCCCGGATCGGGTTCTCCAGGGTCAGGTCGCGCATCACGGTGCCGGCCTCGATCATGCGGAGCACCAGGTCGGTGGCGCCGACCTTGAGCAGCATGGTCGTCTCGGACATGTTCGAGTCGCCGACGATGACGTGCAGCCGGCGGTAGCGCTCGGCGTCCGCGTGCGGCTCGTCACGCGTGTTGATGATGGGGCGGGAGCGGGTGGTCGCGGAGCTGACGCCCTCCCAGATGTGCTCGGCGCGCTGGGAGACGCAGAACACGGCTCCGCGGGGGGTCTGGAGGACCTTTCCCGCGCCGCAGATGAGCTGCCGGGTGACCAGGAACGGAATGAGGATGTCCGCGAGCCGGGAGAACTCTCCGTGGCGGGCGACGAGATAGTTCTCGTGGCAGCCGTAGGAGTTTCCGGCCGAGTCGGTGTTGTTCTTGAAGAGGTAGACGTCGCCCGCGATTCCCTCCTCGTGCAGGCGGCGTTCGGCGTCGACGAGCAGGCCCTCGAGAATGCGCTCACCGGCCTTGTCGTGGGTGACCAGTTCGGTCACGTTGTCGCATTCCGGTGTGGCGTATTCCGGATGCGATCCCACGTCGAGGTACAGGCGGGCGCCGTTCCGCAGGAAGACATTGCTGCTGCGGCCCCATGACACGACACGGCGGAAGAGGTAGCGCGCCACTTCGTCAGGAGACAGTCGGCGCTGTCCCCTGAACGTGCACGTGACGCCGTACTCGTTCTCCAGCCCGAAAATGCGGCGGTCCATGTCTGAACATTACGCCTGACGGCCTGTGCTGAAACCGGGTTGGACGTTCCCGTTTCGATCATTTTCCGATCAGTGCGTGTTCTTTTCCGTGTGTACGGAGGTGGGGGCGCCCGCACCGACGGCGTGTCGCGGCTCGGCCCCGGGGGTTTCGGGGGCCACGGGCACGTGGAGGACACGGCCGGTGGCGAGCAGGACCAGGAGGGCGGCCAGGCCGCCGGCCCCCGCGACGGCGAATCCGGCGACCGTCCCGGCGAGTTCGACGGCGGGGCCCGCCGCGGCCGAGCCGAGGGCCGAACCGACGCCGAAGGTGGTGACGAGCCAGGAGAAGGCCTCGGTGACCGTGCCGCGCGGCGCGTGCCGGTCCACGACGATGAACGCGCAGGCGAGGACGGGCGCCAGGAAGACGCCGGCGAGGGCCGCGAGGGCGGCCATGGCGACGGGACCGGGGGTGAGCACCAGCGGCAGGTAGCAGACGGCGAGGAGCAGCACGAGGACGCGGAGTCGCCGTTCGGGGGCTCCGGACCACTGCCGGGCGCCGTAGGTGACGCCGCCGACGAGCGCGCCGAGGCCGAGGGCGGCCATCAGCCAGCCGTAGACGGACGGGGTTCCCCGGTCGTCGGCGTACGCGACGGCGGCGACGGTGATGGAGCCGAGCGCGAGGCCGACGAAGAAGAACGACCCGAGGAGGGCGAGGAGGCCCGGGGAGCGCAGGGCGCCCAGCCAGTGGGCCTCCCGGGGCGCGGAGCGCCAGGTGCGGGAGGGCTCGGAGAGGACGACGGCGAGGGCGCCGAGGACGCCGAGGAGGTTGATGACCAGGAGGGCGGCGGCGGGCGACCAGAGGGAGACCAGGAGGGTCAGCAGCAGCGGGCCGACGGTGAACATGACCTCCTGCGCGACCGCGTCCATGGCGTAGGCGCGGTGGACCCGGTCCTCGCGGCCGAGGACGCTCGGCCACAGGGCCCGCAGTCCGCCCTCCAGCGGCGGCGTGAAGAGTCCGGCGACGACGACGGCCACGTAGGCGAGGCCGAGGTGGCCGATGCCGGTGAGGGCGAGCAGGGCCATGCCGAGGGCGGAGAGGACCGCGGCGGGGAGTTGGACCCGGGGCTGGCCCTTGAGGTCGACGGCGCGGCCGAGGAGGGGCTGGCCGACGGCGGTGGCGACGCCGTAGGCGGCGATGAGGCCGCCGGCCAGCGTGTAGCTGCCGCCCTGGTCGCGGACGAAGAGGGTGAGGGCGATGGGGCCGACGCCGTTGGGCAGGCGCCCCACGAGGGTGCCGGCGAGGAGCCGGGCCGCGTGCGGCGCCCGGAGTATGTCGAGATAGCCGCCTCGTGCCGGGGCCTCGGTGGCCATGTGGTCTCCCCTCGCCTCGGACCCCGCCGAGGTTTTACGTATAACTTCCGTGGTCATACGTACCATGTCGCCAGTGCGCGGGTCCACCCCGCGCCCAGTGACCGGTCCGTCGACCGCCCGACGCGGAGGCTTGTGTGCAGACCCCGGAGCCGCTCGGCGGCACCCGCCCCACCAGCCGGGACGTCGCGCGGATCGCGGGCGTCTCCCAGGCCACCGTCTCCCTCGTGCTCGGCGACAAGTGGCGCGGCCGTGTGTCGGAACGCACCGCCGAGGCGGTGCGCGGGGCCGCCCGGGAACTCGGCTACCGGCCCAACCTGGCCGCCCGCAACCTGCGTCTCGGCCGCACCCGCACCGCCATGCTCGTCGTCCCGGCCCTCACCAACGAGTTCTTCGCGCACGTCTACACGGGGGCGGCCGCCGCGGCGGCCCGGCACGGCTTCGGCGTGGTCCTCTACCCCTCCCCCGACGGCCTGGGTCCCGCGCGCGACCCCTTCGCCTCGGCGCAGGCCGCCCTCGACGGGGTGATCGCCTCCTCGATGGCGACCGGCGCCCTGGAGGCCTTCCGGGGCACCGACCTGCCGCTCGTCATGCTCGACAGCGACCCTGCCGACCCCGGGGCCGCCGCCCATGTGAACCTCGACGTCGCCGACGGCATGCGCCGGGTGACCGGCCATCTGCTCGCTCTCGGCCACCGCCGCTTCCTGCACCTGGCCTCCGCGGCCCCGTCCTGGACCTTCGACGTGCGGGCCGCCACCCTCGCCCACGCCCTGCGCGGCACGGAGGTGCGTACCGTGCGGTCACCGCTGAACGTCGCGGACGCGTGGGAGGTCGCGGGCCGGGCACTCGCCGCCCCCGGGCCCCGGCCCACGGCGGTGATCTGCGACGACGACATCCTCGCGGTCGGCGTCTGCAAGGCCGCGCGCCGGCTCGGGCTGCGGGTCCCCGAGGACCTGTCGGTGACCGGCTTCGACGACATGGCCCTGGCGACGGTGGTCGATCCTGAGCTCACCACCGTGCGGCTGCCCGCCGAGGAGTTCGGCCGGCGGGGCATGGAGGCCCTCCTGGCCGTCCTCGCGGGCGAACGGCCCCGGCCGGACACCCTTCCCGTCTCCCTGGTCCCCCGTGGCTCCTCGGGGCCCGCACCGGCCGTCTGAGGGCGGACGCGCCGGAGGGGCCCCGACCGCGCACCCGCGGACCGGGGCCCCTCCGGGCCGTGCCGACTACTCTTCGGGAGCCTCGTCCGAGGGCTCGTCCGTCTTCGCCACCGCCGCGTTGTCCGCCTCCAGGAGACGGGACAGCTGACGGCCGACGATCCGCTTGAACTTGCGCTGCTGCGGCCGCGTACGGTCCAGGACCGCCACCTCGAGGCGCTCCGCGGGGATCTCCCGCTCGCTGCCGTTGGTGTCCCGCGAGAGCGCCTGTACGGCCAGCCTCAGGGCCTCGGCCAGGGACATGCCGTCCCGGTGCCGCTGGTCCAGGAAGGAGCCGATCTGCTCGGCGTTCCCGCCGACCGCGACCGAGCCGTGCTCGTCCACGATCGAGCCGTCGTGCGGCAGCCGGTAGATCTGGTCGCCGGACGGCTCGGTGCCGACCTCGGCGACGACCAGCTCCACCTCGTACGGCTTCTCCCCCGCGCTGGAGAAGATCGTGCCGAGGGTCTGGGCGTAGACGTTGGCCAGGCCGCGCGCGGTGACGTCGTCCCGGTCGTAGGTGTAGCCCCGCAGGTCGGCGTAGCGGACGCCGCCGATGCGGAGGTTCTCGTACTCGTTGTACTTGCCGGCGGCCGCGAAGCCGATCCGGTCGTAGATCTCGCTGAACTTGTGCAGCGCGCGGGACGGGTTCTCACCGACGAAGACGATCCCGTCGGTGTACTGGAGGACGACAAGGCTGCGGCCTCGGGCGATGCCCTTGCGGGCGTACTCCGCCCGGTCGGCCATGGCCTGCTGGGGTGAGACGTAGAACGGAGTGGACACCGGCGGTCCGTCCCTTTCTTCTGGGCTTCAGTCGGGCGACGAGTGGTCAGAGCAGGGCGGCGCGGGGCCCGTCGGGCTCCTCGAGACGCCGCTCGGTGACCGACCGGGCCAGTGCGGAGGACTCGTCCTCCGTGAGCCTGCGGTAGCCCTCGTCCGTGATGACCGTGACGATCGGGAAGATCCGGCGTGCCATGTCCGGGCCCCCGGTCGCCGAGTCGTCGTCCGCCGCGTCGTAGAGCGCCTGCACGACCAGCGTGGTGGCCTGCTGCTCGGTCAGGTCGGCGCGGTAGAGCTTCTTCATCGAGCCGCGCGCGAAGATCGAGCCGGAGCCGGTGGCGGCGTACCCGTGCTCCTCGGAGCGGCCGCCGGTCACGTCGTAGGAGAAGATCCGGCCCTTCTCCTTGCCCTCGTCCCAGCCCGCGAAGAGCGGCACGACGGCGAGCCCCTGCATGGCCATGCCCAGGTTGCCCCGGATCATGGTGGAGAGGCGGTTCGCCTTGCCCTCCAGGGAGAGCGTGACGCCCTCCACCTTCTCGAAGTGCTCCAGCTCCAGCTGGAACAGCTTGACCATCTCCACGGCGAGGCCGGCGGTGCCGGCGATGCCCACGGCGGAGTACTCGTCGGCAGGGAAGACCTTCTCGATGTCCCGCTGCGCGATCATGTTGCCCATGGTGGCCCGCCGGTCACCGGCGAGCACGACCCCGCCGGGGAACGTGGCCGCCACGATGGTCGTCCCGTGCGGGGCCTCGACGACCCCCTCGGGGAGCCTCCGCCCGCCCGGCAGCATCTCCGGCGAGTGGTCCGCCAGGAAGTCGAGGAACGAGGACGAGCCCGGCGTCAGGAAGGCCGCCGGCAGACGCCCGGTGCTACGAGGGTTGGCTTCCACGCGATTCCTTCCGGGTGGGAGAGTCGGCCCGCCGTGGGAAGCGCCGGCCGATCTTGCTTGCTGTGCACGGACCTTACCCGTGCCACCGCTTGTCATCCGTCCCCGGGCCCGCGGCTTTCGCCGGGGCTCCGGGGACGGGGACGACAGACGCGCCGAGCGGCTACTCGCCGCCCTTCTGCACAAAGGACCGAACGAAGTCCTCGGCATTCTCCTCGAGGACGTCGTCGATCTCGTCCAGGACGGAGTCCACGTCGTCGCTCAGCTTCTCCTGGCGCTCCTGGAGGTCGGAGCTCGCCTCCGTGGTGGTCTCCTCGACCTCCTCCGTGGAACGCGTCGCCTTCTGCTGTCCGCCGCCGGTGTCCTTGGTCGCCATATCCCTCACCCCGCTCGAATCGGCCCGCTCGGTTGGGTCCGTACAAGATCAGACCCTATAGGGCGGGTCCGACTTCGGCCCCGCAGTTTCGACAACGCCCGGGCACTGTTTCCATGATTCCCAGTGCCGGGGCATTTCAGGCCCCCGCGGGGCCTCGGATCAGCCGCCGGACAGGACCCGCACCAGTTCCTCGGCGGTCCTGCAGCGGTCGAGGAGGGACTTCACGTGGGCCTTGGTGCCGCGCAGCGGCTCCAGGGTGGGGACGCGCTGGAGGGAGTCGCGGCCGGGCAGGTCGAAGATCACCGAGTCCCAGGAGGCCGCCGCGACGTCGTCGGCGTACTGCTCGAGGCACCGGCCCCGGAAGTAGGCCCGGGTGTCCTCCGGAGGCGCCGTCTCGGCCCGCTCCACCTCGGTCTCGTCCAGGAGCCGCTTCATCCGCCCGCGGGCCGCCAGACGGTTGTAGAGGCCCTTCTCCGGGCGTACGTCCGCGTACTGGAGGTCGACCAGGTGCAGCCGGGCGGCGTCCCAGTCCAGGCCGTCCCGGCGCCGGTAGCCCTCCATGAGCTCCCGCTTGGCGATCCAGTCGAGCTCGCCGGCCAGGCTCATGGGGTCGTTCTCGAGCCGGTTGAGCGTGTCCTCCCAGCGGATCAGGACGTCCTTGGTCTGCTCGTCGGCGTCCGCGCCGTACCGCTCCTCCACGTACTTCCTGGCCAGCTCGAAGTACTCCATCTGGAGCTGCACCGCGGTGAGTGTCCGGCCGCTGCGCAGCGTGACCAGGTACTGGAGGGTCGGGTCGTGCGAGACCTGGTGGAGGGTCCGTACCGGCTGGTCGACGGCGAGGTCCACGGTGATGAACCCGTCCTCGATCATCGAGAGGACCAGGGCGGTGGTGCCCAGCTTGAGGTAGGTCGAGATCTCCGAGAGGTTCGCGTCGCCGATGATCACGTGCAGACGGCGGTACCTCTCGGCGTCGGCGTGCGGCTCGTCCCGGGTGTTGATGATGGGCCGCTTGAGGGTGGTCTCCAGGCCGACCTCGACCTCGAAGTAGTCGGCGCGCTGGCTGATCTGGAAGCCGTTCTTCCGGCCGTCCTGGCCGATGCCGACCCGCCCCGCTCCGGTCACGACCTGGCGGGAGACGAAGAAGGGCGTCAGATGGCGCACGATGTCCGAGAAGGGGGTCTCCCGCTTCATCAGGTAGTTCTCGTGCGTGCCGTAGGAGGCGCCCTTGTTGTCGGTGTTGTTCTTGTAGAGGTGAATCGGCTGGGCCCCGGGAAGCTGCGCGGCCCGCTCGGCGGCCTCCGCCATGATCCGCTCGCCGGCCTTGTCCCAGCGGACGGCGTCGAGCGGGTTGGTGACCTCGGGCGAGCTGTACTCGGGGTGGGCGTGGTCCACGTAGAGGCGGGCCCCGTTGGTGAGGATCACGTTGGCCAGGCCGATGTCCTCGTCGGTGAGCTGGCTGGAGTCGGCGGCCTCGCGGGCGAGGTCGAAGCCGCGGGCGTCCCGCAGCGGGTTCTCCTCCTCGAAGTCCCAGCGGGCGCGGCGCGCCCGGTGCATCGCCGCCGCGTAGGCGTTGACGATCTGGGACGAGGTGAGCATGGCATTGGCGTTCGGGTGTCCCGGGACGGAGATCCCGTACTCCGTCTCGATGCCCATTACTCGCCGTACGGTCATGCGGCCCTCCTTGCCCGGCGGCGCTCACTGTGCGCGACTCGGCGGTACCGATGAGCCTAGAGCGGCTCCGCGCTGGTGGGGAGATGAGTTGCGTATTTCCCTGTGATGCCGGGGGAAATGCTGGATGGAATGCGTCGGCTGCGGATGCCCGGTTTCCGGACATCCGCAGCCGGAGGCGTTTTACAGGTACTGACCGGTATTGGCCACCGTGTCGATGGAGCGCCCGGTGTCCGCGCCCTGCTTTCCGGTGACGAGGGTGCGGATGAACACGATCCGCTCGCCCTTCTTTCCGGAGATCCGGGCCCAGTCGTCGGGGTTGGTGGTGTTGGGCAGGTCCTCGTTCTCCTTGAACTCGTCCACGCACGCCTGGAGGAGGTGGGAGACCCGGATGCCCTTCTGGTTGTGGTCGAGGAAGGCCTTGATGGCCATCTTCTTGGCCCGGTCGACGATGTTCTGGATCATCGCGCCGGAGTTGAAGTCCTTGAAGTAGAGGACTTCCTTGTCTCCGTTGGCGTACGTGACTTCGAGGAAGCGGTTCTCCTCGGATTCGGCGTACATCTGCTCGACGACGGACTGGATCATTCCGTGGGCCGCCGCCGCCTTGGATCCGCTGTGCTCGGAGATGTCGTCCGAGTGGAGCGGCAGGGTGGCGGTGAGGTACTTGGCGAAGATGTCCTTCGCGGCCTCGGCGTCCGGACGCTCGATCTTGATCTTGACGTCGAGCCGGCCGGGTCGCAGGATCGCGGGGTCGATCATGTCCTCGCGGTTGGAGGCGCCGATGACGATGACGTTCTCCAGGCCCTCCACACCGTCGATCTCGGCGAGCAGCTGGGGGACGATGGTGTTCTCCACGTCCGAGCTGACACCGGATCCGCGGGTGCGGAAGAGGGATTCCATCTCGTCGAAGAAGACGATGACGGGGGTGCCCTCGCTCGCCTTCTCCCGGGCACGCTGGAAGACGAGGCGGATGTGCCGCTCGGTCTCACCGACGTACTTGTTGAGGAGCTCGGGGCCCTTGATGTTGAGGAAGTAGGACTTCCCCGCGGGCTGGCCGGTCACCTCGGCCACCTTCTTGGCCAGGGAGTTGGCCACGGCCTTCGCGATCAGCGTCTTGCCGCAGCCGGGCGGGCCGTAGAGCAGGATGCCCTTGGGCGGCCGCAGTTCGTGCTCCTTGAAGAGGTCCGGGTAGAGGTAGGGGAGCTCGACCGCGTCCCTGATCAGCTCGATCTGGTTGCCCAGGCCGCCGATCTTGGTGTAGTCGACGTCCGGGACCTCTTCGAGAACGAGCTCTTCGACCTCGCTCTTGGGGACCACTTCGTACACGTAGCCGGACCTGGAGTCGAGCAGCAGGGCGTCGCCGGGGCGGATGGTGACGTCCAGCAGAGGCTCGGCGAGCCTCACCACCCGTTCCTCGTCGGTGTGCCCGACCACCAGGGCGCGCTCGCCGTCCTCGAGGATCTCCTTGAGGGTGACGATGTCCCCGGCGCGCTCGAACTCCATGGCCTCGACCACGTTGAGCGCTTCGTTGAGCATGACTTCCTGGCCGCGCTTGAGCTCTTCGAGCTCGATGCTCGGGCTGACGTTCACCCGGAGCTTGCGGCCCCCGGTGAAGATGTCGCACGTGCCGTCCTCGTTGGCCTGCAGGAAGACACCGAAGCCGGCCGGCGGCTGCGCGAGCCGGTCGACTTCCTCCTTGAGGGCCACGATCTGGTCGCGGGCCTCACGGAGCGTGCTCGCCAGTCGTTCGTTCTGCGCGGACACGCCGGCCAGGCTGGTCTGCAGCTCGACGATCCGCTCTTCGAGAATCCTCGTGTGTCGCGGAGAGTCGGCGAGCTTGCGGCGCAGGACGGCGATTTCCTGCTCGAGATAGGCAACCTGACCGGCGGGGTCTTCAGACCCCCGCCCCGGCCGGATGCCGCGGTTGATGTCGTCGTCGTGGGCTGCCACGGTCCTCACCTCCTCCAAGGGGAGCTGGACGCTTCCTGACCCTACCTGCGTGGGTGGTGATTGAAACCCCTAGATCAAAAAGACTCCGAGGTGTGTCCGATCTTCACCCTTGCGCTTCCCCTGTCGACAGGGGAATACCCACCCTTCGCAGGTTGAAAGCGGGCGGTTGTATCGTCGTCATGGGTCAACACCCGTCAGAGGCGGCCCGACTTACCCGCGAGAAGCGACACGAGAAGCAGAAACGGCAGGAGATATGACCGTGCAGCACGAGGTTCCGTCCACGGGCGCAGCAGAGGCGCTGGAGGTCTGGATCGACCAGGACCTGTGCACCGGGGACGGGATCTGCGCGCAGTACGCTCCCGAGGTCTTCGAGCTGGACATCGACGGGCTCGCTTATGTGAAGAGCGCCGACGACGAGCTCCTCCAGGACACCGGTGCGACGACGCCGGTTCCGCTGACGCTGCTCCAGGACGTGGTGGACTCGGCGAAGGAGTGCCCGGGCGACTGCATCCATGTGCGCCGGGTCGCGGACAAGGTCGAGGTGTACGGCCCCGACGCGGAGTGACGGGTCAGGCGCTGCGCGCTTCGGCCTGTCCGGTGCGCACGAAGGCGCCGCCCTTCCAGTGCCAGCTGACCTGCTCCTTCTCGTCGGGGCAGCAGCTGGGGACGTCGGGGGACGAGTAGCCGAGCAGGGTGGCGTGCACCGCTCCGTCGCGTACGGAGAAGTCGGTGACGCTCTTGAGGAGCTCGGGTGCGACGAGGGTGGCCACCACGCGCGCGGGTGCGCCGGCCTCCTTGCCGCGGGTGAGGACGTAGACGCCGCTGGGCGGCGTGCCGGAGCCCGCTTCGCAGTGCACGACCGCAACGGTCTCGGGGTTCCCGTCTCCGTCGAGGTCTCCGGAGGCGCGCTTGGCGACCTTGTGGGGTGCTCCCGCGCAGTCGAGGGGGTAGGCGGCGCCGGCGGCCTCGGGGGCCGGTGCGGGGCTCGGTGCCGTGGCGGGGGTCGCGGTGGCTCCGGCGGGGCCGGGCTGGAGCAGGCCCGCGAGGGCGACGACCGCGGCGGTCGCGGTGGCGGTGGCGAGCCAGTGGGCCGGCCGGGCGTGGGTGTGTGCGAGGTCCGCGAGGTCCGGGGCGGCGGAGGGCTGCACGCGAGACGTCTCCTGTGGGGGTGGTGCGGGAGTTTCCGGCATCGTGCCACACGTCACAGGGGTACGGAACCGTCGGGGTCGGTCTCGTGGGAGGCCGGGTGCCGGCCGAACATGAGGACGCCGCCGTCGAGTTCCCCGCGGTCGGCGGGAACTCGGCGGCGGCGCGCCGTGGGTGTCGGGACGTCAGCCCTTGTTGGGGCCTTCGTAGTCCTCGCCGTAGGCGCCCTTGGCGGGGCGGCGGCGGCGCATCGGGGGCTCGACGCCGTCCGCGAGGCGGCGGGCGGTGACGAGGAAGCCGGTGTGGCCGATCATGCGGTGATCGGGGCGGACGGCGAGGCCCTCGACGTGCCAGTTGCGGATCATGGATTCCCAGGGCTGCGGCTCGGCGTAGCAGCCGAACTCGCGGATGGACTCCACGGTGCGGGCGAGCTGGGTGGTGGTCGCCACGTAGCAGCAGAGGATGCCGCCGGGGACGAGTGCCTTGGAGACGGCCTCCAGGCACTCCCAGGGGGCGAGCATGTCCAGGATGACGCGGTCGACGTCGGTGTCGGACAGGTTGTCCTGGAGGTCGCCGACGGTCAGCTGCCACGCGGGGTGGGGGCCGCCGAAGTAGCGTTCGACGTTGCCCTTCGCGATCTCGGCGAAGTCCTCGCGGCGCTCGTAGGAGTGCAGCATGCCGCTGTCTCCGATGGCGCGCAGGAGGAAGCTGCTCAGCGAGCCCGAGCCCACTCCCGCTTCCACGACGCGGGCGCCGGGGAAGATGTCGGCGAAGGCCAGGATCTGCCCCGCGTCCTTGGGGTAGACCACGGCGGCGCCGCGGGGCATGGACAGGACGTAGTCGGGGAGCAGGGGGCGCAGCGCGAGGTAGGCGACGTTTCCGGTGGTGCGGACAACGCTGCCCTCGGGGGCGCCGATCAGTTCGTCGTGCGGGAAAGAACCCTTGTGGGTGTGGAAGTTCTTTCCCTCTTCGAGCGTGAACGTGTAGTGACGGCCCTTGGGGTCGGTCAGCTGAACCTGGTCCCCGACCTTGAAGGGCCCGCGTCGGCGGGCGGCACCGGTCGGTTCGGACATGTGACCAGAGTACAAGGACTACGAGGAGGGTCGTGCCATGGCCTGGACGAAGGCGCGCTCGACGTCGGTGGTGGCGAGGACCCCGTAGATCGCGCCGGTGTCCTCGACGACGAGGTACTCGGTGGCCGGGCTGGCGCGGAGGTGGTCGAGGAGGGGCTGGCCGGTGAGTTCGGCGGGGACGCGCATGCCGTCGGTGAGGTCCTGGGCGAGGGTGCTGACGGCGACCCAGGGGCGGCGGTGTTCGGGGACGGCGGCGATGGCGGCCTCGCGGACGATGCCGGTGGGGTCTCCGTGGCCGTCGACGACGACGAGGGCGCGGGCGCCGGCCTCGTTGGCGCGGCGGAGGGCCTCGGAGAGGGGGGTGACGGGCTCGACGGGGATGGCGCGGCGGGTGAGGCTGCGGGCCCGGAGCTCGGGGAGGTGTTCGCGGAGGCGGGCCATGCGGAGGCTGTTGCCCGCGCCGGTCCAGATGATGGCGGCGAGGATCGCGGCGAGCAGGGCGTCGGTGACGGTGTTGAGGCCGCTGATGTCGTCGGTGGAGTTGCCGAGGACGCCGGTGCGGGTGAGCAGGGGCAGTCCGACGAGGACGAGGACGGCCAGGGCGCGGCCGACCCAGGCGGCGGCGATGGTGCCGCTCATGGGCTTGCCGGTGATCTTCCAGACGACGGCGCGGAGCATCCGGCCGCCGTCGAGGGGGAGCCCGGGGAGCAGGTTGAAGATCGCGACGATGAGGTTGGAGATCATCAGGCCGGCGAGGAGGACGCCGGGGACGGTGCCGGGCTCGACGGCGTACATCGAGAGATAGAACACGCCGGCGAGGACGAGGGAGAGGAGGGGGCCGACGAAGGCGAGGACGAACTCGCGGCCGGGGGTCTCGGTCTCCTTCTCGATCTCGGAGACGCCGCCGAAGAACTGGAGCTGGATGCGGCGCACCGGGAGCTTGAAGCGGAGCGCGGCGATGGTGTGGGCCAGTTCGTGGACGAGGACGGAGGCGTAGAAGGCGACGGCGAAGAAGAGGGAGACGAGGTAGCGGGCGGCGCCGAGTTCGGGCAGGACGCGCTCGATCTGGTCGCCGAAGACCCAGGTGATGAGGGCGGCGACGAGGAACCAGCTGGGGGCGACGTAGACGGGCACGCCGAAGGGGCGGCCCATGAGGATGCCGCCGCCGGGCTCCTCGGTCCGCTGCGGCTTGGGCTCGTCCTGGTTCACGGGTTCCTTTCGTCGCGGAGGGTGACCCACGTCGGTGTGTCACGGTTCGATCATGCAGTGCGACGGGGTCCCAGGTCGATGGTATTCCGCTCGCTGTCGGTGGCGGGTCGTAGGGTCTTCGTCATGAGTACGAGCGAGCAGGTGCCGGCGGAGCCCCGGGCGCCCATGTCGTTGTCGCCGTCGCGGGCGAGCGATTTCATGCAGTGTCCGCTGCTGTACCGGTTCCGGGTGATCGACCGGCTGCCGGAGAAGCCGAGCGAGGCGGCGACGCGGGGGACGCTGGTGCACGCGGTGCTCGAGCGGCTCTTCGACGATCCGGCGGTGGAGCGGACGGCTCCGCGGGCGCGGTCGATGGTTCCGGGGCAGTGGGACCGGCTCCTCGAGTCGAAGCCGGAGCTGGGGCAGCTGTTCGCGGAGGATCCGGAGGGCGAGCGGCTCGCGGGCTGGCTGGGTGAGGCGGAGCGGCTGGTCGAGCGGTGGTTCACGCTGGAGGATCCGACGCGTCTTGAGCCCGCCGAGCGGGAGCTGTTCGTGGAGACGGAGCTGGACTCGGGGCTGCGGTTGCGCGGGGTGATCGACCGGATCGATGTGGCGCCGTCGGGTGACGTGCGGATCGTCGACTACAAGACGGGCAAGGCGCCGCGGCCGGAGTACCGGGACGGCGCGCTGTTCCAGATGACGTTCTACGCGCTGGTGGTGTGGCGGCTGAGGCAGGTGATCCCGCGGCGGCTGCAGCTGGTGTATCTGGGCAGCGGGGAGGTGCTGACGTACGACCCGGTGGAGGCGGATCTGCTGCGGGTGGAGCGGAAGCTGCTGGCGCTGTGGGAGGCGATCCGGCTGGCGACGGAGACGGGCGACTGGCGGCCGCGGCCGACGAAGCTGTGCGGCTGGTGCGATCACCAGGCGGTGTGTCCGGAGTTCGGGGGGACTCCCCCGGTCTATCCGCTGAAGATCGTTCCCGCGCGCCCGCCGGAGTCGGGCGATTCGGGGCAGGGCAGAATGGACCTGGCCCCGCCGGCGCCGTAGTGCCGGTGTACCTCGTGAGCTCAGCCCCGTGAAGGAGCCCTTGTGACGATCCGCGTCCTCTTGGTCGACGATCAGCCGCTGCTGCGCACCGGCTTCCGGATGATTCTGGAGGCGGAGCAGGACATCGCGGTGGTGGGTGAGGCCGGGGACGGTCTCCAGGCGCAGGACCAGGTGCGGGCGCTGCAGCCGGACGTGGTGCTGATGGACATCCGGATGCCGCGGATGGACGGGGTGGAGGCGACCCGGCAGATCACGGGTCCGGGCCGGGACGGTCCGGCGAAGGTGCTGGTGCTGACGACCTTCGACCTCGACGAGTACGTGGTGGAGGCGCTGCGGGCGGGGGCGAGCGGTTTCCTCCTGAAGGACGCCCCGGCGAACGAGCTGGTGCAGGCGATCCGGGTGGTGGCGGCCGGTGAGGCGATGCTGGCGCCGTCGATCACGCGCCGGCTGCTCGACAAGTACTCGGCGCATCTGCCGACGGGCGAGGAGCAGGTGCCGGACACGCTGAACACCTTGACGGACCGTGAGGTCGAGGTGCTGAAGCTGGTGGCCCGTGGCCTGTCGAACGCGGAGATCGCGGCGGACCTGTTCGTCAGCGAGACGACGGTGAAGACGCATGTGGGCCATGTGCTGACGAAGCTGGGCCTGCGGGACCGGGTGCAGGCCGCGGTGTACGCGTACGAGAGCGGTCTGGTGCGGCCGGGGGCCAACGGGCAGTAGCCCCGGCGGGTACGTCGGGAGCGGATACGGCGGGAGGGGCCCGGTGCGCGTGCTGCGTGCACCGGGCCCCTCCTGTCGTGTCGGGACGGACCTCGTCCCCGGGGCTTCGTCTCCGAGGACGGGCCTCGTGTCCGGGCCTCGTGTCCGGGGACGGGCCTCGTGTCCGGGGACGGGCCTCGTGTCCGGGGACGGGCCTCGTGTCCGGGGGCGGGTCAGCCCTTGCGGATCTCCCAGAAGCGGAAGACCGTCGAGGCGTCGAGGGTCCATTCGAGGCCCGTGACGTCCTGGCGGGCGACGGCGTACTGCTTGCCCTGCCAGAGCGGCAGGAGGGGCAGCTGCTCGGCGACGAGGTCCTGGAGCTTCCCGTACTCGTCGGCGGTGGCGGCGCGGTCCGGGGCGGCGGCGGTCTTGGGGAGGAGGCTGCCGGTGATGGTGGCGTTCTCGTAGTGGTTGCCGAGGACGTTGCCCTCGCCGAAGAACGGGGTGGTGAAGTTGTCGGCGTCGGGGTAGTCGGGGACCCAGCCCTTGACGTAGACGCCGTACTTGCCGGCCGCGATGTCCTTCTCGTACTGGTCGTAGGCGACGGACTTGACGTCGGCGTCGAAGAGACCGCTGGCGTTGAGCTGCTCGGCGATGGCCTTGAGCTCCTGGTCGGTGGACGGGCCGTAGCGGCTGGGCGTGGACCAGAGGGTGAGCTTCACCTTGGCGGTGATGCCGGCGGCGCGCAGGGCCTTCTTCGCCTTGGCCTTGTCGGGGGCGCCGTAGGTGTCGTAGAAGGCGGTGTTGTGTCCGGCGATGCCGGCCGGGACGATCGAGTACAGCGGCGTGGCCGTGGACTTGTAGACGCCTTCGACGAGGGCCTCGCGGTCGACGAGGTGGGCGATGGCCTGGCGGACGCCGAGCTTGCCGGCGACCGGGTCCTTCATGTTGAAGACGAGGTGCTGGACCTCGGCGCTGCTGCCCTGGACGACCTCGATGCCCTTGTCGTCCGTGGTGTCGGAGGTCTCGAGGGTCGCGATGTCCTCGGCGGAGAGGCCTCGGTAGGCGACGTCGACGTCTCCGTCGGTGAGTCCCTTGGCGAGGGCGGAGCGGTCGCCGCCGTAGAGCTTGAGGGTGACGGCGTCGTTCTTGCGCTGGGCGGTGCCCTTGTAGCCGGGGTTGGCGGAGAAGGTGGCCTCGGTGGCGCTGAAGGAGTCCAGCTTGTAGGGGCCGGAACCGGTGGCCTTGCCGTCGGTGCGCAGGGCGTCGGCGGGGTACTCGCGGTGGTCGACGATGGAGCCGGCACCGGAGGCGATCTTGCTGGGGAAGGTGGCGTCGGGGACCTTGAGGTGGAAGACGACGGTCTTCTCGTCCGGGGTCTCGATGCTCTTGATGGTGGCAAGCAGCGGCGCGGGGCCCGAGGGGTCGGCGATCTTGAGGGCGCGCTCGAAGGAGAACTTGACGTCCTCCGAGGTGAGCTTGTTGCCGTTGGAGAAGGTGAGGCCGTCGCGCAGGGTGCAGCTGTACACGGTGCTGCCGGTGGTGAAGCCGCACTTGTCGGCGGCCTCGGGCTCGGGCTCGGAGCCGCCCTTGGGGAAGGCCAGCAGGGACTGGAAGACGTTGTTGAACAGCAGCCACGAGCCGGGGTCGTAGCCGGCCGCCGGGTCGGTGGCGACGATCTCGTCGGACATGCCGACGCGTATGCCGTTGCCGGAGCCGCCCGAGCCGCCCTGCTCGGTGCCACAGCCGCTGAGGAGGGCGGCGGACAGACCGGCGGCGAGGGGGGCCGTCAGCCACTTGTTGTGCGTCTTCACAGAACGTGCCTCGTGATCTCTTGTCAGGCCGGCCGCGCGCGGGTGCGCGGCCGGTGTAACCGATCCAGTCGACGGGGTTATGCGGTACCGCGGCCCAGTTCCCAGAGCAGGAGGTCGGAGGACGTGTTGAGTGCGTACTCGACTCCGTTGAGGTCGTCGCGCGCGGCGACGTACTGCTTGCCCTGCCACAGCGGCAGGACGGGTACGTCCTCGGCGACGATCTTCTGGATCTGGTTGAAGACGGGGCTCGCGGCGGTGCGGTCGGCCTGGCGGCGCGAGCGCGGGATGAGCTGGTCGCGGACGACCTTGTTCACGTACGGGGTGTTGAGGAAGTTGTCGCTGTCCAGGAACGGCGCGATGTAGTTGTCCGGGTCCGGGTAGTCGGGGAACCAGCCGAGTCCGTAGACGGCGTAGTCGCCGCGCTTCTGGGCGGTGCGGAACGTCGACCACTCGGCGCCCTGGACGGTGACGTCGAAGAGCTCGCTGGAGACGAGCTGCTTCTTGAGCGCCTCGAACTCCTCGGCGGTCTCGGCGCCGTAGTGGTCGGTGGTGTAGTTCAGCGTCAGCTTGACCGGGGTCTTGACGCCGGCGTCCTTGAGGAGCTTGGCGGCACGGGCCTGGTCGGGCTCGCCGTACGTGTCGAAGAAGGGGGTGGCGTGGCCGGTGATGCTGGAGGGGATCAGCGAGTACAGCGGCTCGGCGGTGGTGCCGTAGACCCGGTTGACGAGGGCGCCGCGGTCGACGACGGCGGCCATGGCCTGGCGGACGGCCTTCTCCTGGACGGCGGGGGCCTTGGTGTTGAAGCCGAGGTAGCGGATCTCGAGGCCGGGGACCTCGATGACCTCGATGCCGTCCTTGGGGGTCTCGGTGAGGTCCTTGACCTGCTTCCGGGACAGGGAGCGGGCCATCATGTCGATGTCGTCGCTCTCCAGGGCCCGGCCCATGGTGTTCGCGTCGGCGTAGGGGCGCAGCTCGACCTTCTCGTTGCGCAGGGTGATGTCGCCCTTGTAGGCCGGGTTCTTGGTGAAGACGAAGCGGGTGGCCTTGTCGCCCTCGCGCTCGACCTTCATGGTGTACGGGCCCGAGCCGTCGACGTCGAAGCCCTCGCGGAGCTTTCCGGCCTCGTACTTGTCCTTGCTGAGGATGCCGGCGACCGGGGTGGAGAGCTTGTACGGGAAGGTGGCGTCGGGGGTCTTGAGGTGGAAGACGACCTCGTCGGTGCCCTTGGTCTCGATGGTGTCGATGTTCGAGAGGAGGGCGGCGGTGCCGTTGTCCGACTTGATCTTCAGCACGCGCTCGATGGAGAACTTGACGTCCTCGGCGGTGATCGGGCTGCCGTCGGCGAAGGTGAGTCCGGAGCGCAGCTTGCAGCGGTAGCTCTCGCTGGCCTTGTCGGAGAATCCGCAGCTCTGGGCGGCCTCGGGGACGGGCTCGCCGCTGTCGCGGGGCACGTGCATCAGGGTCTGCACGGTCTGCCGCAGGATGTTCCAGGCGCCGGTGTCGTAGGCGAAGGCCGGGTCGAGCGGCGCGGGGGCGTCCGCGGTGGCGATGAACTGGTCCGTGGTGCCGACGACGATCGCTCCGCCTTCCTCCGCACCGCCGCAGGCGGCGAGCAGGGGGGCGAGCAGTCCGGCCACGGCCGGCAGCACCAGGGTCTTGCGGTTCATCAGGGACGATCTCCTCATCCGGCACTGGGATACAGCGGTCAGTGGAACTCCGCCGCCGGCCGCCCGGTCTGGGCGGGAGCGATCGGGCCGGGTGTTGCGATCGGTCCTGTGTTCACGGCGACTTGGGTGTGCGCCGGTGCACGCGGGTTATGCGGCGAAGTACTCGCGAAAGATTAGTGGGCGGCGTCGCTATTGCCTGACCACGGGCGGCCGTGGGGGTAATCGCACAGTGATCATGAATACGGGGGTCTCGATAGTCATGCGCCGGATGATGCGGACGGTGCCGATCTAATCGGGACACAGGGGGCGCCGAAACACGCCCCAATCGGACAGGGGACGCACGAAGGCCACCCGCCGTTCGGCACTCTGCGTGACCAAGGTCACGCAGGGGCCTTTTCGGCGAATGGCCTGATCGTTTTCCCCGGGCGTTCCCCGGGGGCACCGCGGGTGCCCCCCGGTGCCCCCCGGGGTATCTCCGCGGTTTCTCCGGGCCGAAATCGCATTCCGCCCGGGGGAAGCTCAGATAAAGCTCAGATTCCGGTGATCAATGTACGGAGGAAGGGCACGTCGACCTCTTCGAGGGAGCGCACGACGACCCGGCCCGGGGAGGGCGCGATCGGGGCGACCGAGGGCACCGCGACGACCCGGCAGCCGGCCGCCTCGGCGGCCGCCACACCGGTGGCGGTGTCCTCGATGACGGCACAGAGCACGGGGTCGGCCCCGACCCCCTGGGCGGCCGCCAGGTAGGGCTCCGGGTGCGGCTTGGTCCGGACGACCTCGTCGCCCGCGACGGTGAGCGAGAAGCGGTCGCGTCCGAGCGAGTGGAGGACCTTGTCGATGATCCGCCGGTGCGAGGCGGAGACCAGTGCGGTCGGGATGGAGTGCCGGGCCAGCTCGGCGAGGAGCCGCTCGGCGCCGGGCATGAGGGGCACACCGCGCTCGATGCGCCGCTCGAACTTCTCGTTGAGCAGGACGGTCAGCTCGGCGAGGGTGATGTCGGCGCCGGTGGACTCGATGAGGTAGCCGGCGCTGCGCGTCATCGGGCCGCCGACGACGATGTCCCGCCAGGCCTCGTCCAGCCGGTGTCCGAGGTCGGCGAAGACCTCGACCTCCGCGTCCCACCAGAAGCCCTCCGTGTCGACGAGGGTCCCGTCCATGTCGAGGAAGACCGCCTGCAGGGCGGAGCTTCCGTTGGTACGGATCAGGGACGCGGGGACCGTACTGGTCATCCGGCACACCTCCATGGAGGGACGAGAAGGCCGGCCCCCCTCCCCGGTACGGGGAGGAAGACCGGCCTGCACTGGACCGACAAGTGTACGTCCGGATCACCGAAAGGGCGTGGATTTACCCCGTGGGGTCCCCCGGACACCGTCCGGGGGGTGTACCGCCGGACGGATCCCCGGGGTGTACCGCCGGGCGGATCCCGGGGGGCCGCCGGACGGAGCCCGGGGCCCGCCCGGTCACCGAGCGTTGAAGTACTTCGCCTCGGGGTGATGGATCACGATGGCGTCCGTGGACTGCTCGGGGTGGAGCTGGAACTCCTCGGAGAGGTGGACGCCGATCCGCTCCGGACGCAGCAGTTCGGCGATCTTCGCGCGGTCCTCCAGGTCGGGGCAGGCCCCGTAGCCGAGCGAGAAGCGCGCGCCGCGGTACTTGAGGTCGAACATGTCCTCGACCGCGTCCGGGTCCTCGCCGCCGAAGCCGAGCTCGGCGCGGACGCGGGCGTGCCAGTACTCGGCCATGGCCTCGGCGAGCTGGACGGAGAGGCCGTGCAGCTCCAGGTACTCGCGGTAGGAGTCGGACTCGAACAGCTTGGCGGTGGCCTCGCCGATCTTCGAGCCGACGGTGACGACCTGGAGGCCGACCACGTCGGTCTCGCCGGACTCCTCCGGGCGGAAGAAGTCCGCGAGGCAGAGGCGGCGGCCGCGGCGCTGGCGCGGGAAGGTGAAGCGGGTCCGCTCGTTGCCGGCCTCGTCGAGGATGATCAGGTCCTCGCCCTTGGAGACGCAGGGGAAGTAGCCGTAGACGACGGCCGCCTCGAGGAGGTTCTCGGTGTGCAGCTTGTCGAGCAGGCCGCGCAGCCGCGGCCGGCCCTCGCTCTCGACGAGCTCCTCGTACGTGGCGCCGCCGACGCGGGCCTGCTTGAGGCCCCACTGGCCCTTGAAGAGGGCGCCCTCGTCGAGCCAGGAGGCGTAGTCCTTGAGCGGGATGCCCTTGACGACCCGGGTGCCCCAGAACGGCGGGGTGGGGACGGGGTTGTCGACGGCGACGTCGGAACGGCCGCCCGGCTCGTCCGGCTCCTCCACCTGGAGGGCCGGCCCCCCCGGTGTCGCGGTCCGCTTGGGGACGCGGCGCTGCTTGAGCTCGGGGAGCTTGGCGCCGGGGACGCCGCGCTTGACGGCGACGAGGGCGTCCATGAGGCGGAGGCCCTCGAAGGCGTCGCGGGCGTAGCGGACCTCGCCCTGGTAGATCTCGTGGAGGTCCTGTTCGACGTAGGCCCTGGTGAGGGCGGCGCCGCCGAGGATCACGGGGTACTTGGCGGCCAGCTCGCGCTGGTTCAGCTCCTCCAGGTTCTCCTTCATGATCACGGTGGACTTCACGAGGAGGCCGGACATGCCGATCACGTCGGCGCTGTGCTCCTCCGCGGCCTCCAGGATCGCGGAGACGGGCTGCTTGATGCCGATGTTGACGACGTTGTAGCCGTTGTTGGAGAGGATGATGTCGACGAGGTTCTTGCCGATGTCGTGGACGTCGCCGCGGACGGTGGCGAGGACGATGGTGCCCTTGCCGTCGGCGTCCGTCTTCTCCATGTGCGGTTCCAGGTAGGCCACCGCGGTCTTCATGACCTCGGCGGACTGGAGCACGAACGGCAGCTGCATCTGGCCGGAGCCGAACAGCTCGCCGACCGTCTTCATGCCGTCGAGCAGGATCTCGTTGACGATCTCCAGGGCGGGGCGGATCGTCAGGGCCTCGTCGAGGTCGGCCTCAAGGCCGTTCTTCTCGCCGTCGATGATCCGCCGCTTCAGCCGCTCGTCCAGCGGCAGGGCGAGGAGCTCCTCCGTCTTGCCGGCCTTCATCGACTTGGTGTTGACGCCCTCGAAGAGGGCCATCAGCTTCTGCAGCGGGTCGTAGGCCGGTTCGTCCCCCTGCTGGGGGCGTCGCCGGTCGTAGATCAGGTCGAGCGCGGTGGTGACCTGCTCGTCGTCGAAGCGGGCGATCGGCAGGATCTTCGAGGCGTGGACGATCGCCGAGTCGAGGCCGGCCTTGACGCACTCGTCGAGGAAGACCGAGTTGAGCAGGATGCGCGCGGCCGGGTTCAGGCCGAAGGAGATGTTGGAGAGGCCCAGGGTGGTCTGGACGTCCGGGTGGCGGCGCTTCAGCTCGCGGATCGCCTCGATGGTGGCGATGCCGTCCTTGCGGGACTCCTCCTGACCGGTACAGATGGTGAAGGTCAGGGTGTCGATGAGGATGTCGGACTCGTGGATGCCCCAGTTGCCGGTGAGGTCGTCGATGAGCCGTTCGGCGATGGCGACCTTGTGCTCGGGGGTACGGGCCTGGCCCTCCTCGTCGATGGTGAGGGCGATGAGCGCGGCGCCGTGCTCCTGGGCCAGCCGGGTGACCTTGGCGAAGCGGGACTCGGGGCCGTCGCCGTCCTCGTAGTTGACGGAGTTGATGACGGCCCGGCCGCCGAGCTTCTCCAGACCTGCCTGCAGGACGTCCACCTCGGTGGAGTCGAGGACGATCGGCAGCGTGGAGGCGGTGGCGAAGCGGCCGGCGAGCTCCTGCATGTCGGCGACGCCGTCGCGGCCCACGTAGTCGACGCAGAGGTCGAGCATGTGCGCGCCCTCGCGGATCTGGTCGCGGGCCATCTCGACGCAGTCGTCCCAGCGGGCCTCCAGCATGGCCTCGCGGAACTTCTTCGAGCCGTTGGCGTTGGTGCGCTCGCCGATCGCCATGTACGCGGTGTCCTGGCGGAACGGCACGGTCTGGTAGAGCGAGGCGGCGCCGGGCTCGGGGTGCGGCTGGCGCACGCCGGGGGTGAGGTCCCGGACGCGCTCGACGACCTGGCGCAGGTGCTCGGGGGTCGTACCGCAGCAGCCGCCGATCAGGGAGAGGCCGTACTCGCGGACGAAGGTCTCCTGGGCGTCGGCGAGCTCGGCGGGGCTGAGCGGGTAGTGCGCGCCGTCGGAGGTGAGGACGGGCAGGCCGGCGTTGGGCATGCAGGAGAGCGGGATGCGCGAGTGGCGGGCGAGGTAGCGGAGGTGCTCGCTCATCTCGGCGGGGCCGGTGGCGCAGTTCAGGCCGATCATGTCGATGCCGAGCGGCTCCAGGGCCGTCAGGGCGGCGCCGATCTCGGAGCCGAGGAGCATGGTGCCGGTGGTCTCGACGGTGACGGAGACGATGAGCGGCACGTCGGCGCCGAGGGCGTCGAGGGCGCGGCGGGCGCCGATGACGGAGGCCTTGGTCTGGAGCAGGTCCTGGGTGGTCTCGACGAGCAGGGCGTCGGCGCCGCCGGCGAGGAGGCCCTCGGCGTTCTGCTGGTAGGCGTCGCGCAGCAGGGTGTACGGGGCGTGGCCGAGGGTCGGCAGCTTGGTGCCGGGGCCGATGGAGCCGAGGACCCAGCGCTGGTGTCCGGTGGAGGCGGTGAACTCGTCGGCGACCTCGCGGGCGATGCGGGCACCGGCCTCGGAGAGTTCGTGGACGCGCTCGGGGATGTCGTACTCGCCCAGGGCGGCGTGGTTGGCGCCGAAGGTGTTGGTCTCGACGCAGTCGACGCCGGCGGCGAAGTACTCCTCGTGGACCGAACGGACGATGTCGGGCCTGGTGATGTTCAGGATCTCGTTGCAGCCTTCGAGGTTCTGGAAGTCCTCGAGGGTGGGGTCCTGTGCCTGGAGCATGGTGCCCATGGCGCCGTCGGCGACGACGACTCGGCTGGCGAGTGCCTCGCGGAGGGCAGCGGCGCGGTTCCGGCTGTCTGCGGAAGGGGTCGGCAACGAGGCCATGGATGAGCTCCCTGGGATGCGACGGCTGTCGGCTTTGCACCTTCGGAGGAGGGTGCACGGGGCCAGCGTAACCGCGCTCCGGCGAGGGTGGACACGGCGTCTCGCGGGGCGGACGGCATCCTGTGTGCGGGGACTCCCGGTTCTGCCCGTTCTTGGCTGACACTGTCATGTGTAACGCAAGGTCGGCATCGACCGATAGTGTTCAGCATTGTCGAACAGCGTGAGAGGGAGAAGGGGTCGGGCGATGGCGAAGAACATCCAGTCGCTTGAACGGGCGGCGGCCATGCTGCGACTGCTCGCGGGCGGCGAGCGCCGGCTGGGCCTGTCCGACATCGCGTCCTCGCTGGGACTCGCCAAGGGCACCGCCCACGGCATCCTGCGCACGCTCCAGGCGGAGGGCTTCGTGGAGCAGGAGGCGGCCTCGGGCCGCTATCAGCTCGGTGCGGAGCTGCTGCGGCTCGGCAACAGCTATCTCGACGTGCACGAGCTGCGCGCGCGGGCGCTGGTCTGGACGGACGACCTGGCGCGGTCCAGCGGCGAGAGCGTGCACCTGGGGGTGCTGCACCAGCAGGGGGTCCTGATCGTGCACCACGTCTTCCGGCCGGACGACAGCCGCCAGGTCCTGGAGGTCGGGGCCATGCAGCCGCTGCACTCCACGGCGCTCGGCAAGGTCCTCTCGGCGTACGACCCGGTGGCGCACAGCGAGGTCCTGGAGGTCGAGCGGGAGCCGTTCACGCCCCGTACGACCACGGAGCTCGGGGAGTTCGAGTCGCTGCTCGACATGACGCGGGCCAAGGGCTGGGCGGCGGACGTGGAGGAGACCTGGGAGGGGGTCGCCTCGGTGGCGGCGCCGATCCACGACCGGCGGCGGATGCCGGTGGGCGCGGTGGCGGTGACGGGCGCCGTGGAGCGGCTGTGCCCGGCCGGGGAGCTGCGTCCCGAACTCGTCGCGGCGGTGCGGGACTGCGCCCGGGCGGTCTCCCGGGATCTGGGAGCCGGTCGGTTCTGACCCTGCGCCACCGCGCCCCCCGAGCTGAGTGAACCCGCCGGTAACGATCGCGTTATCGGCGGGTCTTTCGCTTCCCGGGGCCTTGACGTGCTGTTAACCCGGGGGCAAAACTTCCGTTCATCGGTCGGCAATGCCGAACACCTAACGGCAATACACGCTAAGGTGTGGCAGTGCCAAGGGCCGGAAACAGCCCTCACACGAGGGTGCGGACCTCCGGAGGGACCCGGAGTCCGCCGTTCCCCTGGACGAAGGACAAAGGAGTCGCGGGTGTCCAGCTCCGACATCTTCCTCGGCGAGACCATCGGTACCGCCGTTCTGATTCTGCTCGGCGGCGGCGTGTGCGCCGCTGTCACGCTCAAGGGCTCCAAGGCCCGCAACGCGGGCTGGCTCGCGATCACCTTCGGGTGGGGCTTCGCCGTCATGACGGCCGTCTACATGACGGCTTCCCTCTCGGGCGCCCATCTGAACCCCGCCGTCACGGTCGGAATCGCGATCAAGGACGGCGAGTGGGGCAACGTTCCCGTCTACATCGCCGGCCAGATGCTCGGCGCCATGATCGGCGCGGCGCTGGTCTGGGTGGCCTACTACGGCCAGTTCCAGGCGCACCTCGACGACCCCGAGGCCTCGGGCCAGAAGCCGATCGAGGGCCCCGGCCCGGTGCTCGGCATCTTCTCCACCGGCCCCGAGATCCGGAACACCTGGCAGAACCTGGCCACCGAGATCATCGGCACCGTCGTGCTCGTCCTGGCCGTGCTCACGCAGGGCCTCAACGACAGCGGCAAGGGCCTCGGCGTCATAGGCGCCCTGATCACCGCGTTCGTCGTGGTCTCCATCGGCCTCTCGCTCGGCGGCCCGACCGGCTACGCGATCAACCCGGCCCGTGACCTCGGCCCGCGCATCGTGCACGCCCTGCTCCCGCTGAAGCACAAGGGCGGCTCCGACTGGAGCTACGCCTGGATCCCGGTCGCCGGTCCGCTGATCGGTGGAGCCATCGCCGCGGGTATCTACAACATCGCGTTCGCCTGAGCCGTCCTTCTTCCAGACCTCCCTTGGAGCCAACCGTGACCGACGCACACACCTCCGGCCCGTTCATCGCGGCCATCGACCAGGGCACCACCTCCTCGCGCTGCATCGTCTTCGACAAGGACGGCCGGATCGTCTCGGTCGACCAGAAGGAGCACGAGCAGATCTTCCCGAAGCCGGGCTGGGTCGAGCACGACGCCGCCGAGATCTGGACCAACGTCCAGGAGGTCGTCGCCGGCGCCCTGACGAAGGGCGGCATCGCCGCCGCCGACGTCAAGGCCATCGGCATCACCAACCAGCGCGAGACCACGCTGCTCTGGGACAAGAACACCGGTGAGCCCGTCCACAACGCCCTCGTCTGGCAGGACACCCGCACCGACGCCCTCTGCAAGGAGCTCGGCCGCAACGTCGGCCAGGACCGCTTCCGCCGTGAGACCGGCCTGCCGCTGGCGAGCTACTTCGCCGGCCCGAAGATCCGCTGGATGCTCGACAACGTCGAGGGGCTGCGCGAGCGCGCCGAGGCCGGCGACATCCTCTTCGGCACCATGGACTCGTGGGTCATCTGGAACCTCACGGGTGGTACCGACGGCGGCGTGCACGTCACCGACGTCACCAACGCCTCGCGCACCATGCTGATGAACCTGCACACCCTGGCCTGGGACGAGAAGATCGCGGAGTCGATGGGGGTCCCCCTCAACGTCCTCCCCGAGATCCGCTCCTCCGCCGAGGTCTACGGCCACGTCAAGGACGGCGCCCTCGCCGGTGTCCCGGTCGCCTCGGCGCTCGGTGACCAGCAGGCCGCCCTGTTCGGCCAGACCTGTTTCGCCGAGGGCGAGGCCAAGTCCACGTACGGCACCGGCACCTTCATGCTGATGAACACCGGTGACAAGATCATCAACTCCTACAGCGGCCTGCTGACCACGGTCGGCTACCAGATCGGCGACCAGAAGCCGGTCTACGCCCTGGAGGGCTCGATCGCCGTCACCGGTTCGCTGGTGCAGTGGATGCGCGACCAGATGGGCCTCATCAAGTCCGCCGCCGAGATCGAGACCCTCGCGTCCTCGGTCGAGGACAACGGCGGCGCCTACTTCGTGCCGGCCTTCTCCGGCCTGTTCGCCCCGTACTGGCGCTCCGACGCCCGCGGCGTGATCGCCGGCCTCACCCGGTACGTCACCAAGGCCCACATCGCCCGCGCCGTCCTTGAGGCCACCGCCTGGCAGACCCGCGAGATCACCGACGCCATGACGAAGGACTCCGGCGTCGAGCTGACCGCGCTCAAGGTCGACGGCGGCATGACCTCCAACAACCTGCTGATGCAGACCCTCTCGGACTTCCTGGACGCGCCGGTCGTGCGTCCGATGGTCGCCGAGACCACCTGCCTCGGCGCCGCCTACGCCGCCGGCCTGGCCGTCGGCTTCTGGCCGGACACCGACGCGCTGCGCGCCAACTGGCGCCGGGCGGCGGAATGGACCCCTCGCATGGACGCCGACAGGCGTGACAGCGAGTACAAGAGCTGGCTCAAGGCCGTCGAGCGGACCATGGGCTGGATCGAGGACGAGGAGTAATTCGACATGACCACCCTGCAGAGCGTCCCTGCCCTTGGGACGCACCCGGCGTCCGGCTCCCTCCCGAGCCGCGCCGAGACCCGGGACCAGCTTTCCAAGGCGACGTACGACCTCCTGGTGATCGGCGGCGGAATCCTGGGCATCTCCACCGCCTGGCACGCCGCGCAGTCGGGCCTGCGGGTGGCCCTGGTGGACGCCGGCGACTTCGCCGGCGCCACCTCCTCCGCCTCCTCGAAGCTGCTCCACGGCGGTCTGCGCTACCTGCAGACCGGCGCGGTGAAGCTGGTCGCGGAGAACCACTTCGAGCGGCGTGCGGTCTCCCGTCAGGTGGCACCGCACCTCGCCAACCCCCTCACCTTCTACCTGCCCGTCTACAAGGGCGGCCCGCACGGCGCGGCCAAGCTCGGCGCCGGTGTCTTCGCGTACAGCGCCCTCTCGGCGTTCGGCGACGGCGTCGGACACCTGCTCTCCCCCGCCAAGGCCGCGCAGGACGTGCCGGAGCTGCGCACCGACAACCTCAAGGCCGTGGCCGTCTACGGCGACGACCAGATGAACGACGCCCGCATGGCGCTGATGACGGTCCGCGCCGCCGTCGACGCCGGCGCCACCGTCCTCAACCACGCCGAGGTCACCGGGCTGCGCTTCACCAAGGGCCGGGTCACCGGCGCCGAGCTCAAGGACCGCACCAGCGGCGACGAGTTCGGTGTCACCGCCCGCCTCGTGCTCAACGCCACCGGCCCGTGGGTCGACCACCTGCGCAGGATGGAGGACCCCAACGCGGCCCCCTCCATCCGCCTCTCCAAGGGCGCGCACCTGGTCCTCAAGCGGACCTCGCCGTGGAAGGCCGCCCTGGCCACCCCGATCGACAAGTACCGCATCACCTTCGCCCTCCCCTGGGAGGACATGCTGCTCCTCGGCACCACCGACGAGGAGTACGAGGGCGACCCCGGCCAGGTCGAGGTCACCGAGAAGGACACCGCCCAGATCCTGGACGAGGCCGCCTTCTCCATCCGCGACCAGCAGCTGTCGCGCGATCTGATCACCTACGCCTTCGCCGGTCTGCGGGTGCTCCCCGGCGGTCCCGGCGACACCTCGAAGGCCAAGCGCGAGACGGTCGTCACCGAGGGCCGCGGCGGCATGCTGTCGGTGGCCGGCGGCAAGTGGACCACCTTCCGCCACATCGGCCGTACGGTGATGAAGAAGCTGGAGCAGCTCCCCGGGCACCCGCTGGGCGAGGACTACGAGTCGGTGTCGACGCTGCCGAAGCGGCTGCCGCTGCCCGGCATCGCCAACCCGAACGCCGTCGCGCACCGGCTGCTCGTCGACGGTCCGGCGCCCGGCCCGCGGATGGCCGCCGACACCGCCAAGCACCTGGCGACCCACTACGGCTCGCTCTCCTTCGACATCGCCCGCATGGCGAACGAGAACCCGGAGCTGGCGCGCCGCATACACCCGGACGCGCCGGAGATCTGGGCGCAGGTCGCCTACGCCCGCGACCACGAGTGGGCCGAGACGGCGGACGACGTGCTGCGCCGCCGCACGACCCTGACCATCCGCGGTCTCGCGACGGACGAGATCCGCGCGGACGTCGAGAAGATGCTGAACAAGTAGCACCGGGAGTCGACTCCCGTACGCACAGGGGCGGTTCCTCTCCGGAGGGCCGCCCCTGAGGCGTGCCACACGCCGTCCACACCGCCGCAACACTCGGCGCGCAGAGTGGAGCGCATGAAATTCCAGGTGCTCTCGATCGTCCACCACTCCCCGCACCCGCTCACCGGCGAACTCCTGTCCGCCGCCGACCGGTTGGAGCAGGTCGTCACGCTCGGCGAGACGGCCGAGCGGCTCGGCTTCGACGCGTACGCCGTCGGCGAGCGGCACGCCGGCCCCTTCCTCTCCTCCGCCCCCACCGTGCTGCTCGCCGCGCTCGCCGCCCGCACCACCCGGATCAGGCTGCTCACCGGTGTCACCGTCGTCGCGATCCTCGACCCGGTCCGGGTCGCTGAGGACTACGCCACCCTCGACCAGCTCTCCCGCGGCCGGATCGAACTCGTCGTCGGCAAGGGCGCGGAGGCCGGCCACTTCGACCTCTTCGGCCTGGACGAGGAGCGGCAGTGGGACCTCCAGAAGGAGAAGTACGAGCTGCTCCGGCGGCTCTGGACGGAGGAGGGCGTGGACTGGGAGGGCGAGTTCCGGCCCGCGCTGAAGAACGTCACCACGGTCCCGCGTCCGTACGCGGGACCGCCCCGCATCTGGCACGGCTCGGCCACCAGCCTCAACTCCCCCGAGCTCGCGGCGAAGCACGGCGATCCGCTCTTCACCGCCAACGCGATCCAGCCCCGCGAGGCGTACGCGCGCCTCATCGCCCACTACCGGGAGAAGTTCGAGGAGTACGGGCACGACCCGGCGCACGCGCGCGTGGCGGCCGGTTCCGGCGGCCTGCTCATCGCCGACACCACCAAGGAGGCGATCGCCCGCTACAAGGACCTGTACGAGGCGAAGGTGCGGCAGAGCTTCAAGCCGCATCTGGAGGGCAAGGCCGGCTACAACACCCCGTTCCGCACGATCGAGGACGCCGTCGCGGACGGCCCCCAGCTGATCGGCTCCCCGCAGCGGATCATCGACAAGATCCTCGGCTACCACGCCCACTACGGGCACGACCTGCAGTCCGTCACGGTCGACACCTTCGGCCAGTCGACGGCCGAGCAGATCGAGACGCTCCAGCGCTTCGCCGAGGAGATCGCGCCGGTGGTCCGGAGGGAGGCGCCGAGCACCCTCTGGGAGGAGTGAGACCGCCGTGTGCGGAGGCGAGTTCCTGGGTAGTCGATCAAGGCCGCACGGGTTTTCGGGGATGTCCGGGGGCTGCGGACGGACCTGGAGAAAGCCGTAAGGTTGGTCCGTACGACAGGAACTTCGAAAAGGAGGCGCTGGGTGATCGAGCTCGAGGGGGTACCCGAGCTGATCGACCCGGTCATGGTGGCCGCGTTCGAAGGCTGGAACGACGCCGGCGACGCCGCCTCCACCGCGGTCGCCCATCTGGACCGGGAATGGAAGGGCGAGGTCTTCGCGGCACTCGACGCCGAGGACTACTACGACTTCCAGGTCAACCGGCCCACGGTCTTCCTGGACAACGGCGTCCGGAAGATCACCTGGCCGACGACCCGGCTCTCCGTGGTCCGGGTCGGCGGCGAGAAACCCCGTGACCTGGTGCTGGTGCGCGGGATCGAGCCCTCGATGCGCTGGCGCTCCTTCTGCAACGAGATCCTCGCCTTCGCCCACGAGCTGGGCGTGGAGATGGTCGTGATCCTGGGCGCGCTGCTCGGGGACACCCCGCACACCCGGCCGGTCCCGGTCAGCGGTGTGACCTCCGACCCGGACCTGGCGCGCACGATGGACCTGGAGGAGACCCGGTACGAGGGCCCGACGGGCATCGTGGGCATCCTCCAGGAGGCGTGCACCCACGCGGGCGTGCCGGCGGTGAGCCTGTGGGCCGCGGTGCCGCACTACGTGTCGCAGCCGCCGAACCCGAAGGCGACCCTGGCGCTGCTCAACCGGCTCGAGGACCTGATCGGGCTGCGCATCCCGCTGGGCGAGCTGCCCGAGGACGCGCGGGCCTGGCAGGTGGGCGTGGACCAGCTGGCCGCCGAGGACAGCGAGGTCGCCGAGTACGTGCAGACCCTCGAGGAGGCCCGGGACACGGCGGAGCTGCCGGAGGCCTCGGGCGAGGCGATCGCCCGCGAGTTCGAGCGGTATCTGCGGCGGCGCGAGCCGGGCACGGGTCCTGGTGGGCCCGGGGTGGCGATGGAGGGCGGCGACACGCCGTTCCTCCGGGACACCGGCAGCGGCCGTACGCGTCCTCCGAAGCCGGAGCAGCCGGGACCGGAGGCGGTCCCGGGCGCGGAGGCCGCCGGGGAGCCCGAAGGACCCGAGGGCACGGAGGGGTCCACCGGGGGATCCGCCGAGGGATCCGTCGAGAGCCCCGCGGACGGGTCGCCGGACGTCGGCGGGCCTTCGGACGCGGACGGATCGCCTGGCGCCGGCGGTTCGCCCGACGTGGACGGTTCGCCTGAAGCCGACGGTTCGCCTGACCTGGACGGTTCGCCTGACGTGGACGGCGAGTCCGAGAAGTAGCGGTTCCGCGGAGCGGAAGGAACGGGAGGGGTGCCCGAGGGCGCCCCTCCCGTTCGTGTGTCAGGTGCTCACGCGTCAGGCGCAGCCGAACCGGGCCGCCGCCCAGTCCCCGTGGTCGCCGCTCTTGGACCCGTTGGTGTCCGTGATCCGCAGCCGGACGTGCCGCGCCCCGGTCACGTCGACGTTCACGGGCAGGGTCGCGGAGGCGCCGGTGAGCCGGGGCGAGTGCCACAGGACCTTGCCGTCGGCCTCGACGGAGAAGGCCACGTCGCCGTAGCCGTTGATCTCGTCGTCGATGCCGACGTCGGCGGTGAAGGTGGTGCAGCGGCCGCCGAGGTAGACCTCGATGTCGGAGTCGGCGTGGGCGCCGATGCCCTTCTCGTAGGTCGTGCCGGCCAGGGTGAGGGTCCGGCCGTCGGCGGCGCCGGACTCGCCGTTGGAGCGGTCGCGTTCGGGCGGGCCCCAGCCGTTGGTGGAGCGCAGCCAGACGAGGTCGCTCGCCCAGGCGTCGCCGGTGGGCGGCGGGGGCATCACGCCGACCGCGAACCGCTGGGTGGCGGTGCGGTCGGTGCCCGCGGCGCGGTGCCGGGCGGTGGCGGTGAGGGTGGCCTCGCCGGGCTCGGCGTCCGGGGCGGGGGTGACGGTGACCTCGACCCGGCGGGTGGTTCCGGCCGGGACACGGTCGATCGGCGCGGCCGGGGTGACCTGCCAGCCGGCCGGGGCGGCCAGGGAGACCCGTACGTCGGTGGCGTCCCGGACGCCGGCGGTGACGTCCACGGCGACGGTGCCGGGCGCTCCGGCGCCGAGCTCCTGCGCCGTGGGGACGGCGAGGGTGGCGGAGGCGCCCGGTACGGCGCCGCCGACCGCGCTGGTGTCGCTCAGTCGCAGCTCGAAGTCGCGGGCGGTGGAGAGGGCGGCGGTCTTGACGCGGACCACTCCCCCGCGCTCGTCGCGGTCGTACCACCAGCCCTGGGAGGCCGCGTCGAAGGCGGCGCGGGAGGTGAGGGCGGGCAGCCTGCGTCCGTCGAGCCGGACGTCGCCGGGGGCGTCGCCGGTGTGGACCGTGAAGGCGTACGGCCGGGCGGCCGCCTTGCCGGTGTACGTGCCCTTGCTCGCTCCGATGCGGACGGTGACGTCGCCGGCGCCGCGCTGCGGGGCACGGACCTCGACGCGCTGGGTGGCGTACCGGCCGGTGCGGTGTTCGCGGGTGACGCCGTCGTCCTCGTACAGCTCGAAGGAAGAGCTGCCCTTGGGGTAGACGTCCCAGGCGATCGGGTCGCCGGGGGCGCGGTCCGTGTACGAGCGGATGTCGCCGGGCCACATCGGGACGGTCGCCCCGGCCCGTACGAAGAGGGGCAGGGTGTCGAGCGGGGCGCTGTAGTCGTCGACGGTGACGGGGCCTTCGTAGGTGCGGCCGCTCCAGTAGTCGATCCAGGTGCCCTTGGGGAGGTAGATGCCGTCGCGTTCCACGGCGTCCTGGTAGACGGGGGCGACCAGGAAGTCCTCGCCGCTGAGGAACTCGTACTTGGCGGCGTCGGTGGCGGCCTTGGGGTCGTCCGGGTACTCCAGGGCGAGCGGCCGGGCGAGGCCGACACCGGTCTTCGTGGCCTGGTGGGCGTGGCTGTAGATGTACGGGAGCAGGGCCTCGTGGAGCTTCAGGGAGGCGCGGTTGATGCTGGTGTAGGGCTCGCCGTAGCGGAAGGGCTGCTTGTCGCTGGCGGCCCAGCCGTCCATGGTCATGGTGACCGGAAGGAAGGTCTTCCACTGCAGGTCGCGCGTGTAGGTCTTGGCGCTGCCGCCGAAGATGCCGTCGACGTCACCGGTGGTGTAGGCGAGTCCGGACATGGACGCGCCCGCGTAGGTCGGGATCTGCCAGCGGATGTACTCCCAGGTGCCGGACTGGTCGCCGGACCACTGGACGCCGCAGCGCTGGGCGCCGGACCAGCTCTCGGGGGCCCAGGTGAAGCCGCGGGCGTCGCTGTGGGCCTCGATGCCGGCGTGGGCGTCCTTGCAGCCGTCGAGGGCGAACTTGTAGCCCTCGCCGACCCAGGCGACGTCGAGCTTGGCGACCCGCTGGCCGGCCTTGACCTGCTCTTCGAGCTTGTCGATGCCGTCCTCGGTCCACAGGCCGAGCTTCATGCCGCGCTCGCCGAGTCCGGCGGAGGCCTCGGCGAGGTTCTCGTAGCCGCAGCCGTAGCCGTCGTTGACGAGCATCCAGCCGTTGGGCATGTCGTTCTCGACGTAGCCGTCGGCGACCTTCAGGGCGTCGAGGGTGCGGCGCTCGCCCCGGTTGGCGTTGTGGAGGTAGCAGTCGGCGTCGCCGATCTCCAGGCCGTACACGGGCGGCAGGAAGGGCTTGCCGGTGAGCCGGGTGTACTGGCCGATGACGTCCTTGGCGGCGTCGCCGCCGGTGCCGGCGAAGTAGTAGGCGTCGAAGCGCCGTTCCTTGGCGCTGGTGGTGACGGGCTCGGTGAAGGCGTAGGTGTTGCGGTAGACGCCGTATCCGGCGGAGGAGAGGTAGAACGGGACGGAGTTGGGGTGGCCGCCGTCGTTCCAGTTGTAGTCGACGCCGACCTCGACGGTCTTGTCGCGGTGGGAGGTGTTGCCGCGGCCGTTCTGCATGCCGGCGCCGTAGAACTGTTCGGTGGCGCCGCGGGCGAGGGTCTGGGTGGTGCGGTCCGCGGTCCAGCTGAGGCCGCGGGACTCGCTCCAGAGCGGGGTGCCGTCGGCGCGCAGGGCGGCGAAGCGGAGCGGTGACTTGTAGGCGCGCAGGGTCACCTTGGCGCTGCTCAGTTCGTAGCGGTCGCCCAGGTCGCGCCATCGGGTGGCAGGGGGCGGGCCCTGGGGCAGCGTGATGTCGCTGCCGGTGGGGTCGGCGAACGTGCCGTCGGGGGCGAGTTCGATGCGGAAGGTGTCGGCGGTGACGAAGCTGACCCGGGCCCGGGCCTGGCCGGCGGTCAGCCGGTAGACGGATCCGGAGGCGGCGAACCCGGTGAGGTCGCCGACCGTGGTGTCGGGTTCCTGTGCCGTGGTGTCGGCCTTGTCGGCGCGGTCCGTGGGGAGGGCCGACGCGGTGGTGCCGGGTCCCGCGAGGGCCGCGAGGAGCCCGAGGACGGCTCCGGCAAGTGCAACTTTCATGCGTGATGATGATTGCATGGAGGTTATTTAGCGCAGGAACGAGCATTCCCGCCAGGACAAAACGGAACCGCCCTCGGACTTCGGCGAGAAGTCCAAGGGCGGTTGCCTGAAAGAGAGTTGTGCGGTCCTGCTCGTTACAGGGCCACACCGAGCAGTGCGTCGACAGCTCGGGAGACGAGACCGGGTGCGGAATCGTCGGTGCCGCCCTCGGCCGCCTGGAGCTCGGCCCAGCGGTCGACCGCGGCGAGCGCGGTGGGTGTGTCGAGGTCGTCGGAGAGGGCCTCGCGGAGCTCCTCGACGAGCGCGTCGGCGGACGGGCCGTCGGGGCGCGACACGGCGGCGCGCCACCGGCCGAGGCGCTCCACGGCGTCCCTGAGGATCTGGTCGGTCCACTCCCAGTCGTCGCGGTAGCGGTGGGAGAGCAGCGCGAGCCGGATGGCGGCCGGGTCGACGCCGTCGCGGCGGAGCTTCGAGACGAAGACCAGGTTTCCCCGGGACTTGGACATCTTCTCGCCGTCGAGGGCGACCATGCCGGCGTGGACGTACGCCTTCGCCATGGGGAACTCGCCGGTGAGCGTCTGGGCGTGGGAGGCGCCCATCTCGTGGTGCGGGAAGATCAGGTCGGAGCCGCCGCCCTGCACGTCGAAGCCCATGCCCAGGTGGTCGAGGGCGATGGCGACACACTCGATGTGCCAGCCGGGGCGGCCGGCGCCGAGGCTCGCGCCGTCCCAGCTCGGCTCGCCCTCACGGGCGGCCATCCAGAGCATCGGGTCGAGCGGGTTCTTCTTGCCCGGACGGTCCGGGTCCCCGCCGCGCTCGGCGGAGAGGTGGCGCATCAGCTCGGTGGTGTAGTTCGAGACCTGCCCGAAGTGCGGGTCGGCGTCGACGGAGAAGTAGATGTCTCCTTCGAGCTCGTAGGCGGCTCCGGAGTCCCGGAGGCGCTCGACGAGCGGGACGATGCCGGGTATGGCTTCGACCGCGCCGATGTAGTGCTGCGGGGGCAGCATCCGCAGGGCGGTCATGTCCTCGCGGAAGAGGGCGGTCTCCCGCTCGGCGAGGCCGACCCAGTCGATGCCGTCGCGGATCGCGCGCTCCAGGAGCGGGTCGTCCACGTCCGTGACGTTCTGGACGTAGTGCACCTGCCGCTTGGTGTCGAGCCACACGCGCTGAACGAGGTCGAACGCGTTGTAGGTCGCCGCGTGACCCATGTGGGTCGCGTCGTACGGCGTGATGCCGCAGACGTAGATACGGGCGACGGGGCCGGGGGCGAGGGTCACTCGTCCGCCGGTCGCGGTGTCGTGGATCCGGAGGTCGCGGCCCTTGCCGGGAAGGGCGGGGACCTCAGAAGCGGGCCAGGCATGCATGACCCGAGCGTAACCGGACAGGTGTTCCGGATACGAACCGGATCCGGGATCTTGACCTATTAGGCGCTCTTGCGGGTCGGAGGCCTGCGTGCATACCCCCCAGGGGTGCACGGCCCCGAGAGGCCGTGCACAGGGGATGGCCGAAACCTTTCGGTCCCGTCAGACGGGCGGCCAGGGGATCGCCGGCCACTGGCCCGAGGGCTCCGGGTGCCGCCCCGTGGCCCGCATCGCCTCCACGCGGGCGCGTACGGCCGCCACCTCGGCATCCGTGAGCAGTTCCGCCAGACGGGCGGCGAGCGGCTCTCCGGGGGCCAGGGAGCGGCCGAGGGCGTCGAGCACCCCGGCCGCCTCCGCGGGCAGCTCCTCGCCCGCCCAGCCCCACAGGAGGGTGCGCAGCTTGTCGTCGACGTGGAAGGTGACCCCGTGGTCGATGCCGTAGAGCTGTCCGCCCGGGGCGGGCAGCAGGTGGCCTCCCTTGCGGTCGCCGTTGTTGATGACGGCGTCCAGGACGGCGAGCCGCCGCAGGTCGGGGGTGTCCGCGTGGACGAGGAGCGCGGTGCGGTCCTCGTCGACCTGGGCGGGACCGACGGCCTTCCAGCCCTCGCCCGCCTCGTCGTCATCGGTCAGGGCGAGCAGACGCGTCTCGGGATCGGCCTCGATCCACAGCTGGACCATGCCCTCCCCGTACGGACCGTCGCGGAGCACGGTCGGCGGGACCAGGCCCCAGCCGGTGGCCTCGGAGATCTCGTACGCGGCGACCTCCCGCTGGGCGAGCGTGCCGTCGGGGAAGTCCCACAGCGGCTGCTCCCCCGCGACCGGCTTGTAGACGCAGGCCGCTTCCCGTCCTTCGTACGCGACGGAGCAGTAGAGCACGGCGTTGGAGGCCTCGCGGACCCGGCCGCGCACGGTCAGCTCACCGTGGGCGAGCAGCTCGGCGTCGGGCGGCGTCGGGGGGCTGCTGCTCATGCTCCGCGGCGGTATCCGTTCTGGCGCGGGCAGACATGGCCCTCGGGGTCGAGCGGCAGGCTGCACAGCGGGCACGGCGGACGACCGGCGTTGACGACGTCCAGGGCCCGCTTCGCGAAGGCACGGGCCTGGGCGCCGCTGAGACGGACCCGGAGCATCGGCGGGCCGTTCTCCTCGTCCTGGAGCAGCCGCTCCTCGGCCTCGGCGAGGTCCTCCTCGGACTCCACGTCGAGTTCGACGAGCGCCTGCGCCTCGACGATCATGCGCTGCTCCTCGCCGTCCCAGGCGAGCGCCATGGTGCCGACCCGGAACTCCTCCTCGACGGGTACGTCGAGGGGGGCGGTGTCGGCGACCTCGGCGGGTGCGACGGCGGGCACCGGGGCGTTGCCCCCGGTGCGGCGGACGACCTCGTCGAGGAGTTCGTCCATGCGCTCGGCGAGCGCGGCGACCTGGGTCTTCTCCAGGGCGACGCTGGTGACCCGGCCGGCGGCGGACGCCTGGAGGAAGAACGTACGGCGGCCAGGCAGCCCGACCGTACCGGCCACGAAACGCTCCGGTGGGTCGTAGAGGAACACCTGACGGGACACGTTTCCCGGCTCCCTTGCGTCTCGACAGTCGTACTACGGCGGCGCGTCCACCCTACTGCGCGAGGGGATCACGGTGCGCCCGCACCACCCCCGACCTCAGCGGTCCCGCTGCTGTCGGGGTGCTCGCGGGGGGCGAAGCCGGCGAAGTCCCCGGTGTCGCCGAGGCGGACGAGGAAGGGACGCAGGCGCGTGTAGCGGATGACGGTGACCGAGCACGGGTCGACGTGGATGCGCTGGAAGAGGTCGAGGTGGAGGCCGAGCGCGTCCGCCACGACCGACTTGACGATGTCGCCGTGCGAGCACATGACGTAGGCGGCGTCCTCGCCGTGCTCGGCCTCGATCCGCGCGTTCCAGTCCTGCACGGCGTCGACGGCCCGGGCCTGCATCGCGCGCATGGACTCGCCGCCGGGGAAGGCCGCGGCGGAGGCGTGCGCCTGGACGACCTCCATCAGGGGTTCGTCGTTGAGCTCGGCCAGCTTCCGGCCGGACCAGTCGCCGTAGTCGCACTCGTTGATCCGGTCCTCGACGTGCAGCGGGAGGTCCGGGCGGGCGTCGAGGAGGGGTCGTACGGTCTCCCGGCAGCGCTGGAGCGGGCTGGAGACGACGGCGGCGAGCGGGACGTCCGCCAGGCGCCCGGGGAGCGCGGCCGCCTGCGCGGCGCCCCGCTCGTCGAGGGAGATCCCGGGGGTGCGCCCGGCGAGGACCCCGGAGGTGTTGGCGGTGGAGCGTCCGTGCCGGACGAGGATCAGCGTGGCCATGGCGGCCAGCCTAGGCGGTGCCCGCAGGTGTCCGGGGGGTCCGGCCTCCCGGGGCCGGTCCCGGGGCCCCGGGCGCATCCACGCGTGCGTCGCGAGGCCGTTCGATGGAGAATACGGCGCGTGATCGTGGACTCAGCCATCTACCGGGACGGGCGCCGTACGGACGGCCCCGCCGACCTCTCCGACGCGCTCGACGAGGCGCGGGCCACCGGGGGCGCCTTTCTCTGGGTGGGGCTCTACGAACCCACTGAAGCGGAATTCGACCATGTCGCCTCGGAGTTCGCGCTGCACCCGCTGGCCGTCGAGGACGCCCTGAAGGCTCACCAACGGCCCAAGCTGGAGGTCTACGACGACTCGCTGTTCGCGGTGCTCAAGCCGGTCGACTACGAGCCGGAGAGCGACCGGGTCTCCTCGGGCGAGCTCATGCTGTTCATCGGCGACTCCTTCGTGGTGACGGTCCGGCACGGCGAGGCCTCGCCGCTCGCACAGGTGCGCCGGCGGCTCGAAGCCGACCCGGAGGTCCTGAAGCACGGGCCGACGGCGGTGCTGTACGCCGTGAGCGACGCGATCGTGGACCACTACCTCGATGTGGCGGGCGAGCTCCAGGTGGACCTGGAGGAGCTGGAGGCGGACGTCTTCGCGCCGGCCGGCGGCAATCCCGCGAACACGGCGGCGCGGATCTACACGGCGAAGCGGCAGGTCCTGGAGTTCCGCCGGGCCAGCGGTCCGCTCGCCGGACCGATGGCCCGGCTGACGGGCGGTTCGGTGCCCTTCGTGAACGAGCGGTCGCAGCCCTTCTTCCGGGACGTCAACGACCATCTGCTGCGGGCCAACGAGCAGGTGGAGGGGCTGGACCGGCTCCTGTCCGACGTGCTGTCGGCCCATCTCGCGCAGATGGGGGTGCGGCAGAACGACGACATGCGGAAGATCTCGGCGTGGGCGGCCATGGCCGCCGTCCCCACGATGGTCGCGGGCATCTACGGCATGAACTTCGACCACATGCCGGAGCTGCGCTGGGTGGGGTCGTACCCGGTGGTGCTCGTCGCGATGGCCGGCATCGTCCTCACCCTGTACCGGATGTTCAAGCGGCGCGGCTGGATGTGAGCCCGCCGGCCCGCCCTCCGCGGCCCGGCGGTCGCCCCGGCGCGGGTCAGAAGGCCGGCGCGGGGGTCGCGGGCCCGCCGAGGGCGTCGAGTCGCTCGGGCATCTTCAGACCGACCATCCGGTGCCAGCCCGCGGCGCGCTCGTACGCGTACATCCCGCGGATACCGGCGGCGAGGACGGCTGCCTTGGGCCTGGGCCAGTGCAGGATCCGGCCCATGTGCCCCATCACGGCGAGGCTGACGTCGCGGTAGACCTGGATCTCGACGAGGGCGGACTCGCGCAGGGTCCGCTGGATGAGCCGGCCGTGTCCGGCGCGCGCGAGGCGCAGCAGTTCCTCGTGGCAGTAAGCGAGGTGGTTCGCCTCGTCGTTGTCGATCATGTGGATGGCCTTGCCGAGTTCGGGGTGGTTCCCGAAGTAGGTGACCAGCATGTCCATCTGGTCGGCGGCCCGCTGCTCGGTGACCCGGCTGTGGGCGAGGTAGACGATGATGTCCTGCTCGCTCAGCGGCTCGTCGCGGCGCAGCTTGTCGTGCGCGAGGCCGATGCCGCGCTGTTCGAGCAGCATCGTGTAGTCGGTGTCGGGCGGCACCGGGACGGGTTCGAGGCCGCGCTTCTTCATCAGCGCGTTGAAGATCCGGCCGTGCTTGTCCTCGTCGGCGCCGTGCCGGGTGATCTTGGGGGTGAGATCCCTCATGCCGGGGGCGACGAGCGCCGCGATCCGGGCGTTCTCCCAGCCGCCCTGTGACTCTCCGCTCGCCGCGATCGAGCAGAAGAGCGCGAAGGACTCGTCGTTGTCGATGATTTCCTGGAACAGGCCCTTGGCCGTGAGCATCGCCGCCACCTCCGTGCGCATGTCCGCACTCCGTCCGGCCCCCGGGACAACGAGTCAAGTGCGGTACGCGGCGAGGGGCAACAGGAGGGCCGGGGGGCTCGGCCGAAAGAGTGAGTCCCGAGGGCGTAACCGAGGGCCGCGTGAAGCCGTTGTGCAGCGTGACGGCCGTGGCGGGGAAGACCCCCGAGCCCCCACCACGGCCGCAGAACCTCTTCCGGGGCGGCGCCCCCTCGGGGTCACGCCAGTCCGGCGCGCTCCATCGCCTCGACGCCCGCCCGCAGCGCGGCCAGCCGCTCGTCCAGGGTGAAGCCGGCCGGGGCGAGGGTGAGGGTGGTGACGCCGGCCTCCGCGTAGGCCGTCATCCGCTCGGCGATCCGCTCGACGGAACCGAGCAGCGAGGTCTGGTCGATCAGGCTCTGCGGTACGGCCGCGGCGGCACCCGCCTTGTCACCGGCCAGGTACTTGTCCTGGATCTCGGCGGCCTCCTTCTCGTAGCCCATGCGCTGCGCGAGCTGGTTGTAGAAGTTCTGCTTGCGGCTGCCCATGCCGCCGACGTACAGCGCGGTGTACGGGCGGAACACGTCGGCGAGGGCGTCGACGTCGTCCCCCAGGGCGAGCGGCACGGTGGGACAGACGTCGAAGCCGTCCATCGTCAGACCGGCCTTCTCGCGGCCCGCGCGGATGTGCCGGAGCGCGGTCTCCTCCAGGTGGGCGGCGGAGGGGAAGATCAGCAGGGCCCCGTCGGCGATCTCGCCGGTCTGCTCCAGGTTCTTGGGGCCGATCGCGGCGATGTAGAGCGGGATGTGCTCGCGCTCCGGGTGCACGGTGAGCTTGATCGGCTTGCCGGGGCCGCCGGGGAGCGGCAGGGTCCAGTGCTCGCCGTCGTAGCTGAGGCGCTCCCGGGTCATCGCCTTGCGGACGATCTCGACGTACTCGCGGGTCCTGGCCAGCGGCTTGTCGAACTTCACGCCGTACCAGCCCTCGGAGACCTGCGGTCCCGAGACGCCGAGGCCGAGGCGGAACCGGCCGCCGGTGAGCGAGTCGAGGGTGGCGGCGGTCATGGCCGTCATCGCGGGCTGCCGGGCCGGGATCTGCATGATCGCGGAGCCGACGTCGATCCGCTCCGTCTTCGCCGCGACCCAGGCGAGCACGGTGGGCGCGTCGGAGCCGTAGGCCTCGGCGGCCCAGCAGACGTCGTAGCCGAGGCGGTCCGCCTCCTGGGCGACGGCGAGGTTGTCGCCGTCCATGCCCGCACCCCAGTAGCCGAGGTTGATGCCGAGCCGCATGTCCACGCACCCCTTACCCATCGGTAACGTTCTTGTGGGCGGGACTCTAGCGCGCGGTCGGGGCATCCGACAGGACGTGGTTGTCCACAGGCTCTCTCCGCGTGGTGCCCTGGCCAGTAATCTCGCGCCCATGGAGCAGAGGCATCTCGGACGTACGGGCCTGCGTGTGTCGCGCATCGGACTCGGCACCCTCACCTGGGGCCGGGACACCGACGAGCACGACGCCGCCGAGCAGTTGAAGTCGTTCTGGGACGCGGGCGGCACGCTCGTGGACACCGCCGACGTGTACGGCGGGGGCGAGGCGGAGTATCTGCTCGGCCGTCTCATGGAGCGGCTCGTGTCCCGGCAGGACCTGGTCCTGTCGACCAAGGCGGGCAGCGTGCCGGACCCCGACCGGCGTACGGACGGCTCGCGCGGGCATCTGCTCGCCGCGCTCGACGCCTCCCTCGCCCGGCTCGGCACGGACCACGTGGACCTGTGGCAGCTGCACGCCTTCGATCCGTACACGCCGCTGGAGGAGTCGCTCCAGGCGCTCGACATCGCGGTACGCAGCGGACGCGCGCGGTACGCGGGCGTGGCGAACTTCTGCGGCTGGCAGCTGGCCAAGGCCGGCACCTGGCAGCTCGGCGGGGACCGGACCCGGCTCGCGGGCGCGCAGCTGGAGTACTCGCTGCTCCAGCGGGGCGTGGAGCGCGAGGTCCTGCCGGCGGCGCAGGACCTCGGGATAGGCCTGCTGCCCTCCTCCCCGCTGGGACGCGGAGTCCTGACGGGCAAGTACCGCGGTGGGACCCCGTCCGACTCGCGCGGCGCCTCGGAGACGATGGCGCCGTTCGTCGAGCCCTACCTGGACGATGCCGCGAGCCGGATCGTGGACGCGGTCACGACGGCCGCCGACGGCCTCGCGACGACCCCGCTGCACGTGGCGCTCGCCTGGGTCCGCGACCGGCCCGGGGTGACCGCGCCGATCGTCGGCGCGCGCACGGCGCGCCAGCTCGCGGCCGCGTTGTCGGTGGAGACCCTTAGTCTTCCTGACGAGATCTGTCGGGCGCTGGACGATGTGTCGGCGCCCGTGCACCACTATCCGGATCACGACTGGAGCACCTTGTGACCGAGCCTTCCGGGGAGACCGCGCCCGAGGCACCCGAGGACGTGGCACCCACCGAGGACGTCCAGGAGGACGTTCGGCAGGGAGCCGCCGAGCCGGAGGAGCCGGGGGCGGCCGAGGAGTCGGCTTCGGCCGAGGGGCCCGCGACCGGCGAGGAGCCGTCGCCCGCCGAGGAGCCCACGACGGCTCAGGAGCCCGCCGCGTCCGGGGAGTCGGACGAGCCCGCCACGGACGACGCGCCGGAGGAGCCGGCAGGGCCCGATGCGGCCGACGCGTCTCGGGAGTCCGCCGACACCGAGCCCGCCGAGCCCGCGGCCGAGGCGGCCGGGACGTCCGGGACGTCCGGGACGTCCGGGACGTCCGAAGCCTCCGAGGAGCCCGGCGCGGACGGCGACGCCGTCGCCAAGGCCTCCGACACGCCCGAGTTGAGCGACGCGCAGGCCGAGCTCGCCGCGCAGCGGGAGCTGCGGGCGAAGATCGAGGCGCGCAAGGCCGAGAAGGAAGGGCCCCTGACGAGCGGCGTCAAGCTGAGCGGCACGGCCGCCGATCTGCTCGCGGCCGTCCGGGCCGTGGAGGGCGGCGCGGCCTCGGGCAGCGCGTTCTACGAGGCCCCCGAGCCCGCGCCCCGCCGCCCCACCCCCGAAGCCGCCCCCGCCATGACGGCGCGGCCCCCCGTCCCGGCGCAGGCGCCCGCCCCGGCCGCCGGCACCACCGCCGCCGTCCGGGAGGTCCTGGCCAAGGGCGGCGCCCCCGAGGCGCTGGCCGGGCAGGTCGCCGCCGCGCTCGGCGAGGGCGCGGCCCAGGCCCTGCTCGACGACCCCTGGCAGCTGCTCGCGGTCTCCGGGGTCCGCCCCGAGCAGGCCGACGGCTTCGCCAGGGCGCTGCTCGGTGCCGCCTGCGGCCCCGACGACCCGCGCCGGACGGTCGCCCTGACGGTGTGGCTCCTGGAGCGGGCCGCGCTCCAGGGACACACGGCGCTGGAGATCGACACCGTGCGCGCCGGCCTCGCCGGACACGCGGTGCCCGATCCCGGGTCGGCCGTCGAGGAGGCCGTGTCCACGGGCGCGGTCCTCGTCTTCCAGGAGGAGACGGCCGAGGAGGAGCCCGAAGAGGACGAGGAGGCGCCGGGGGCCGCGGAGGCCGCCGCCGACGAGCCCGCCTCGCCCGTGCTGCTCGGGCTCGACCGGTACGCGCTCGCCGAGGAGAGCCTCGCCGACGGCCTCGCCCGGCTGGTCAAGACGGCGACGGCCGACGCCTGGGAGGGCTCCGAGCTCGAACGGGCCGCCGGGGCGCACGGCCTCGTCCTGCACACGGGCGGCGAGGCCTCCCGCGCGGAGCCGGTCGCGCTCGCCGCGGCCGCCCGCGAGCGCGGGCTGCGCACCCTGGTCGCCGTCCACGCGGACGGCGGGCGGCGCGCGCTCGGCCCCGCGGCGGCGGACGCGGTGACGATCGCCGCGCTGCTCGCCGGAGCGGCCGGTCCCGGCCGTGACGAGGAGGGTGCCTTCGCCCTGGACCTCCTGGTGGTGCTCGACGCGCCGCAGCTGGACGTGGAGACCGCCGCGATGCTCGTGGAGTCGCTGCCCGACGGCTGCCGCCTGGTGCTGAGCGGCGACCCCGCCGTCCTCGGCGCGCCGGGTGCCGGTCAGGTCTTCGGCGACCTGCTCGCGGCCCGGGTGTGCCCGCGGGTCGCCTCGCGCGTGCCCGACCCGGGCCCGCTCGGCGAGCTGGTCTCGGGCATCGGGGCAGGCGAGCTGAACCAGGTCGAGGCCCCCGGCAAGGAGATCGTGATCGTCCCGGTGCGGGACGCCGGCGAGGCCGTGCACCGTACCGTCCAGCTGGTGGCCGACTCGGTGCCGCGGGCGATCGGGGTGCCGGCCGAGCAGACGCAGGTCGTCACGGTCGGCCACGGCGGCTCGGCCGGTACGCGCGCGTTGAACACCGCGCTCAAGCAGCGGCTGAACCCCGGTCCCGGCCGGTTCGGCGGCTACGACCCCGGTGACCGGGTGGCGTACGCGCCCGTGCCGGGGCGGACGGTGACGGGCACGGTCCTGTCGGCCGACTCCGAGGGGCTGCGGCTGCGGTGCGGCGACGAGGAACTCCTCGTACCGAAGGAGCGCGTGGAGTCGGCGCTGCGGCACGGCTGGGCGCTCACCGCGCACCAGGCGGCCGGGCTGCGCTGGCCCGCGGTGGTCGTGGTGCTGCCGGGCGACGCCGCCGGGGGTCTGAGCAGGCCGTGGGTGTACACGGCGTTCGGCCGGGCGGAGCGCCATCTGTCCGTCGTGCACGGCGTGGACCAGGCGCTGCCCCGCGCGGTGGCCGAGGGCGTGGCCCCGGAGCGCACGACGCGCCTGCGGCCGCTCCTGGAGGCGCTGCTCGCCGTGCCCGAGGAGTAGGGGCGGAGGGCGAAGGGGCCCGGGCAACAGGGGCCTTGACGCGGAACGGCGGAGGGCCGGGACACCACGATCGGTGTCCCGGCC
>NZ_JBHTSA010000070.1:0-7248 GCF_042795405.1 Streptomyces sp. NPDC056480
CGGTTGCCTTCGCCCTCGCGAACGACGAGCCGGGGATACGCCGAAGGGGCCCGCAGCACGAGTGCTGCGGGCCCCTTCGACTGCCGGTGACGTCGGACAGGTCCTTGCGGGACTCAGACGTCCGTGTCCCGGCGCAGACGCGGCTTCAAGTCCTTGAAGCGCGCCAGCAGACCGTTGACGAAGGTCGGGGACTCGTCCGTGGAGAACTCCTTGGCGAGCTGCACCGCCTCGTCGATCGCGACCGCGTCCGGCGTGCCGTCCTCCCAGATCAGCTCGTACGCACCGAGGCGCACGATGTTCCGGTCGGCGACCGGCATCCGGTCGAGGTCCCAGTCCACCGCGTAGGTCGCGATGAGCTCGTCGATCCGAGCCACGTGGGACGCGTAGCCCTCGACCAGCTGCATGGTGAAGTCGTTCACCGGCGGCTGGCGGTCGTCCGACCGCGCGTGCCGGACCTGGTCCGCGAGAACCTCCTGGACGGAGGCACCGCGCTGGTCCGCCTCGAAGAGGATCTGGAAGGCGCGCTTGCGGGCCTTGCTCCGAGCGGCCACGGTTACTTGTTCACCCGGCCGAGGTAGTCGCTGGTGCGGGTGTCGACCTTGACCTTCTCGCCGGTGGTGACGAAGAGCGGGACCTGGATCTCGTGGCCGGTCTCCAGCGTGGCGGGCTTGGTGCCGCCGGTGGAGCGGTCGCCCTGGACGCCCGGGTCGGTGTGCTTGATCGTCAGCTCGACGGCCGCCGGGAGCTCGACGTAGAGCACCGAGCCCTCGTGCTGGGCGACGGAGGCGGTGAAGCCCTCGATGAGGAAGTTGGCGGCGTCGCCGACGGACTTGCGGTCGACCATCAGCTGGTCGTAGGTCTGCTCGTCCATGAAGACGAAGTAGTCGCCGTCCATGTAGGAGAACTGCATGTCGCGGCGGTCGATGGTGGCCGTCTCGACCTTCACACCCGCGTTGAAGGTCTTGTCGACGACCTTGCCGGACAGCACGTTCTTGAGCTTGGTGCGCACGAAGGCCGGGCCCTTGCCGGGCTTGACGTGCTGGAACTCGACGACGGACCAGAGCTGGCCCCCGTCGAGCTTGAGCACCATGCCGTTCTTGAGGTCGTTCGTGGAAGCCACGGTTGCGGAATCTCCTGGACTGACGTGGGACCGAGGATGCGTACGCGCCCTACAGCGCGAGCAGCTCCTTGGTCGTGATGGTGAGTAGCTCGGGTCCGCCGTCCGCCTCCTGGCGCACGACGAGCGTGTCATCGATCCGGACCCCGCCCCGTCCCGGGAGGTGAACCCCCGGTTCGACGGTGACCGGCACACAAGCGTCCAGTTTACCCATGGCCGAGGGTGAGAGCTGCGGGTCCTCGTCGATTTCGAGCCCCACCCCGTGCCCGGTGAGGGGTACGGCGGCCTCTCCGTGCCCCGCCGAGTCCAGAATCTGGCGGGCCGCCCGGTCCACGTCGCGGTACTCGGCGCCGGGCACCAGGGACTCCCGGCCGGCCCGCTGAGCGGCGAAGACGAGCTCGTACAGCTCGATCTGCCAGTCGGCCGGCGTCGTGCCGATGACGAAGGTGCGGCCGATCTCGCAGCGGTAGCCGCGGTAGTCGGCGCCGAGGCAGACGGAGAGGAAATCGCCCTCCTCGACCCGGCGGTCGGAGGGCCGGTGGCCCCGGCGGCCGGAGTGCGGACCGGTCGCCACCGAGGTCGGGAAGGCCGCCCCGTCGGCGCCGTGGTCGACGAGCCGCCGCTCCAGCTCCAGGGCGAGGTGCCGCTCGGTCCGCCCCACCAGGATCGACTCCAGGAGCTCGCCGAGCGCCTGGTCGGCGATCTCGGCGGCGATCCGGAGACAGGCGATCTCGTCCTCGTCCTTGACGATCCTCAGCTGCTCCACGGCGCACGCCAGGTCGGCCAGCCGCAGTCCGGGCACGACGGAGCCCATGGCCCGGTGCCGGGTCACGGTCAGATCGTGCTCCTCGACCGCCAGCGCGTCGGCGCCCGCCCGGCGGGCGAGGTCGACCGCGGCGACGGCCGGGTCTCCGCCCCCCGCGGGCAGGACCTGCCGGCGGAGAAGTTCGTCGAGCCGTCCGTCGGCCGGTTCGCCGGTGGGCGCGACCGGGCAGAGCAGCACGTCCGTGTCGGGCTCGGGCCCGACGAGGAGGACCGCGCCCGGGGGCGAACCGCCCGCGAGATAGCGGACGTTGGCGGGGCGGGAGACCAGGGCCGCCGGGCTGCCCGCGGCCGCGCACCGATCGCGCAGCCGTACACGGCGGTCCGCATACACCTCTGACATGCTCCGAGCGTACGAGCAGCGGGGCGCCGTGGCCTGTTCAGGACGGCCGACCGGGCGGGAACCCCCGCCGGGCCGTGGCCGGGCACCGCAGCCGTGGCCGGGCACCGCAGCCGGGCGCTGTGGCCGGGCGCCGTGGCCGGGCCTGCCGGGCCCGGCCCAGGGGTCACCAGGTGGGCGGGCTGGCGATCGCGCGGGCCAGGACGTCGTCGAGGACGCGGGCTGTGGTCTCGACGTCGTACGTGGAGTTGTCGATGATCGGCAGGCCGGAGCCGTACCAGCCCGCCATCCGGCCGTGGATGGCGGCGACCTCCTCGTCCGAGAGCCGCCGGTTGCCACTGCGCTCGGCGTTGCGCTCCAGGACGATCTCAAGGCCGGGCAGGAGCACCACGGGCAGCAGACCGGGGCCGACGTGGCGCTTCCAGCCGCCGAGGCCGACGACGGGCCGGTCGGGGAAGACGGCGTCGTCGACGATGCAGGAGATGCCGTTGGCGAGGAAGTTGCGCGCGGCGAAGCCGCAGGTGCGGCGGGCGAGCCGGTACTGCGCCTCGGAGTGCTCGTTCCACCCGGACTGCGGGTCGGCGAAGCCGGAGCAGACCCACTCGCGGACGTCGTCGAGGCTGATGTGCGCCGTGGGCACCCGGCGGCGCTGCGCCCAGTGCCGGGCGACGGTGGTCTTGCCGGCGCCCGCGGGGCCGATGAGCAGCACGGCGAGGGTCGCGGCCCCGGTACCGCCGCCGTGCTCCACGGCGGGCGCGAGCGGCGCGCTCACGGGCGGCAGGGGCAGGTGACCGGTGAGGTCGGCGCGCGGGGGCTGCCCGCCGGGATACTGCGATCCGCCCGGGTGCTGCGGACCGCCGGAACGCTGCGGTACGGCTCCGGAGCCGTACCGACCGGGCGTCCCGGGCCCTGCGGGAGGCGCGGCGTGCGGAGGCGGGGCGGAGTGCGGGGGCGGCACGGCGTGCGGAGGCCGGGGCGCGCCGCTCTGGACGGTCGGGTGCACACCGAGCCGGGATCCGGCGGGCGGACCCTGGTACGGGGCGCCGGGCGGAGGCGGCGGTATCGGCGGCAGCCCTCCCGGGGCACCACCGGGGGCGCCGCCGGCCGCGGCGGACACGGGTCCGGTGGGCGCTCCGGGCCCGGCTCCGGGTCCCTGGCCGGCCCCGTGCCCGGGGGCACCCCCGGGCACGGAAGGGGAATCTGGAACGGGTCCCGGGCCGGTGCCGGGGCCGGTCGCCCTGTCCGGTCGCTCCGACGGTGGCAGCGGACCCCCCACTGCGTGCTGCATCCGGTCCCACTCCGTCTCGTACGCCTGTTGTAGCCGGTGTATCCGGTGCGCCGGAACGTTACCGCCCCCGGCCCCCACAAGGGGAACGGCCGGGGCCTCCCCCTGGTGCCCTGTCAGCCGGTCAGTTCCTCGGCGAGCGCCCGCAGCGCCAGCCGGTAGGAACCGATCCCGAACCCGGCGACCGTCCCGGTCGCCACGGCCGCGACGACCGAGGTGTGCCGGAACTCCTCCCGGGCGTACGGGTTCGAGATGTGGACCTCGATCAGCGGCGCGGTGCGCTGGGCGGCCGCGTCCCGCATCCCGTACGAGTAGTGCGTGAACGCACCCGGGTTGATCACCACCGGGACCGAGCCGTCCGCCGCCTCGTGCAGCCAGCGGATCATCTCGCCCTCGTCGTTCGTCTCCCGCACCTCGACGTCGAAGCCGAGCTCCGCGCCGAGGGTCTTGCAGGACTCGACGAGCCCCTTGTAGGAGGTGGCGCCGTAGATGTCGGGCTCGCGGGAGCCGAGCCGGCCCAGGTTGGGGCCGTTGAGCACCAGTACGGGACGGGGCTCGCTCACGCGGACACCTCGCCGTACGCCGCGATCAGAACGGCCGGGTCGGGTCCCTCCAGGACGGTCGGCTTGCCGATCCCGTCGAGCACGATGAAGCGCAGCAGGTCGCCGCGGGACTTCTTGTCCACCCGCATGGTCTCCAGCAGCTTGGGCCACTGGTCGCCGCGGTAGCTGAGCGGCAGTCCGACGGACTCCAGGATCGCCCGGTGCCGGTCGGCGGTCGCGTCGTCGAGGCGTCCGGCGAGGCGGCCGAGCTCGGCGGCGAAGACCATGCCGACGGAGACGGCGGCGCCGTGGCGCCACTTGTACCGCTCGTTCTTCTCGATGGCGTGGGCGAGGGTGTGGCCGTAGTTCAGGATCTCGCGGCGGCCGGACTCCTTGAGGTCGCCGGAGACGACCTCGGCCTTGACCTTGATGGAGCGGACGAGCAGCTCCGCGGTGTGGGGACCGGCGGGCGTGCGGGCCGCCTGCGGGTCCTCCTCGATCAGGTCGAGGATCACCGGGTCGACGATGAAGCCGGCCTTGATGATCTCCGCGAGGCCGCTGACGTAGTCGTGCACCGGCAGCGAGTCGAGCGCGGCCAGGTCGCAGATGACCCCGGCGGGCGGGTGGAAGGCGCCGACGAGGTTCTTGCCCTCGGCGGTGTTGATGCCCGTCTTGCCGCCGACGGCCGCGTCGACCATCGCGAGGACGGTGGTCGGTACGGCGATCCAGCGGACGCCCCGCAGCCAGGTCGCGGCGACGAAGCCGGCCAGGTCGGTCGTGGCGCCGCCGCCGACGCCCACGATGACGTCGCTGCGGGTGAAGCCGGTCTGGCCGAGCGCCTTCCAGCAGTAGGCGGCGACCTCGGCGGTCTTCGCCTCCTCGGCGTTCGGCACCTGGATGGCGACCGCCTCGTAGCCCTGGTCGGCGAGGTCCGCGCGGAGCGCCTCGCCGGTGTCGGCGAGCGCCTCCGGGTGGATCACGGCGACCCGCTTGGCCTGGTTGCCGATGAGGGCCGGGAGCTCGCCCAGCAGCTGCCGGCCGACCAGCACCTCGTACGGATCCGTGCCGGCGCTGCCCGCGACGTGGATACGGGTGACTTCCTGGTCCGTCGTCATGCGTCCTTCTTCAGATCCAGTGCCGCGAGGACCGCGTCCGCGACCTCTTCGGGGGTGCGGTCGTCGGTGGTGACGACGGTCCGCGCGACTTCGGTGTACAGGTGGCGGCGCGCCTCCATCAGCTCGCGCCACTGACGGCGCGGATTGACGGCGAGCAGCGGGCGCGCGGTGTTCAGGCCGACGCGCCGGACCGCCTCGTCGACGTCCATCGAGAGGTAGGCGACGGGCAGCCCGGCGAGCAGGGCGCGGGTTCCCTCGTCGAGGATCGCGCCGCCGCCGAGGGCGAGGACGCCCTCGTGCCCGGCGAGGGCCGCGGCGACCGCGGCCCGCTCCAGGGCGCGGAAGTGCTCCTCGCCGTCCTCGACGAAGATGTCGGAGATCTCGCGGCCCTCGGCGGCGACGATGTCGGCGTCGGTGTCCCGGTAGGGCGCGCCGAGCCGTTCGGCCAGGAGCACGCCCACCGTGGACTTGCCGGAGCCCATGGGCCCGACGAGGACGACCAGGGGTCCGCCGGTCACCGGATGCGCAGGTTCTCGAGGTACGACCGCACGTTGCGGCGGGTCTCCGGGACGCTGTCGCCGCCGAACTTCTCGACGACGGCGTCCGCGAGGACGAGCGCGACCATGGCCTCGGCGACGATGCCGGCCGCGGGGACCGCGCACACGTCGGAGCGCTGGTGGTGGGCCTGGGTGGCCTCGCCGGTGACGACGTCGACGGTGGCGAGGGCGCGCGGCACGGTCGCGATGGGCTTCATCGCGGCGCGGACCCGCAGCAGCTCGCCGGTGGTCAGGCCGCCCTCGGTGCCGCCGGAGCGGCCGGAGGTGCGCCTGATGCCGTCCTCGGTCTTCACGATCTCGTCGTGGGCCTGGGAGCCGGGCACGCGGGCCAGCTCGAAGCCGTCGCCGACCTCGACGCCCTTGATGGCCTGGATGCCCATGAGGGCGGCGGCGAGCCGCGCGTCGAGACGCCGGTCCCAGTGGACGTGGGAGCCGAGGCCGACGGGCACGCCGTAGGCCAGCACCTCGACGACACCGCCGAGGGTGTCGCCGTCCTTGTGGGCCTGGTCGATCTCGGCGACCATCGCCTTCGACGCGTCGGCGTCGAGGCAGCGGACCGGGTCGGCGTCGAGCTTCTCGACGTCGGCGGGGGTCGGGTAGACGCCGTACGGCGCCTTGGCGGCGGCCAGTTCGACGACGTGCGAGACGATCTCGATGCCCGCGGTCTCCTTGATGAAGGAGCGCGCGATCGCGCCGAGGGCGACGCGGGCGGCGGTCTCCCGGGCGCTGGCGCGCTCCAGGATCGGCCGGGCCTCGTCGAAGCCGTACTTCTGCATGCCGGCGAGGTCGGCGTGACCGGGACGCGGCCGGGTCAGGGGGGCGTTGCGGCCCGTCTCCTTGAGCTCGGAGGGGTCGACCGGGTCGGCCGCCATGACCTTCTCCCACTTGGGCCACTCGGTGTTGCCGACCATGACGGCGATCGGGGAACCGAGGGAGAGCCCGTGGCGGACTCCGCCCAGGAAGGTGATCTCGTCCTGCTCGAACTTCATCCGGGCGCCACGCCCATAGCCGAGGCGTCGCCGCGCGAGGTGGTCCGCCACCAGCTCAGTGGTGACCGGGACGCCGGCGGGAAGACCCTCCAGTGTCGCGACCAGCGCGGGTCCGTGGGATTCCCCAGCGGTCAGCCAACGCAACCTGCTCAACGATGCTCCTCATGCTCGCGCCTGGGTACTGCGACGGCGCGACCGGGTGCGCGGCCCTGGCCCGCCATCCCTGATCCTCCCACGTCCGGGGGACGAACCCGTCCTCCGGTCCAGCTGTCGGACGCGGATCTCGCCGTTCTCGAGGTTCTCGGAGTCCTCGGCGGGGGCCCGCGGCGGCCCGAAAGGGCCGCCCGGGCCCGCGCCCCCCCCCCGGGGGGGGCCCCGGGGGGGGCGGGTCGCCGGGGGGCCCCCCCGTCACCCCCCCCCCCCCACGTCCGTGGGCGGGCGGCGGTCGACGGGCGCCACCTGCCCCGGCTGCGGTTCCGTC
>NZ_JBHTSA010000070.1:7258-34327 GCF_042795405.1 Streptomyces sp. NPDC056480
CCTCCGCTCCCGGTGCGGGCCGCGTTCCGCGCCGTTCGGGTGTTCGTGGGTGCCCGGGGGGGGGGCCCGGGGCGCCCCAACGGGGCCCCCAGGGCCCGCTCCCCCGCCGCGCGCATCGCCGCGAGCGGCGCCCCGGGGACGCCGGTCATCTGCTCGACCTGGAGGACGGCCTGGTGGACGAGGAGGTCGAGGCCGCCGACCACCTTGCCGCCGCGGTCGGACCAGGCCGCGGCGAGCGCCGTCGGCCACGGGTCGTACAGGACGTCGAAGAGGGTGCCGACGGCATCGGGGACGGCGCCCGCGAGGGCGTTCGTCGTACCGGCGGGGGTGGTCGCGATCACCAGCGGGGAGGCGAAGGCCTCCGCCGCGTCGTCCCAGGCGGCGGTACGGACCTCCACGCCGAGCCGTTCGCCCCAGCCGCGCATCTCCTCGGCCCGCGCCTCGCTCCGTACGTACGCGGTGACGGGGCCGTCGCAGATCCGGGCGAGCGCGGCGAGCGCGGAGGAGGCGGTGGCGCCGGCCCCGAGGACCGCCGCCGACTCCACCTTCTCGACGCCCCGCTCCCGCAGGGCGGCGAGCATGCCGGGGATGTCGGTGTTGTCGCCGACCCGGCGGCCGTCCTCATGGAGGACGACCGTGTTCACGGCCTCGACCGAGGCGGCCGTGTCGCTGATCCCGTCGAGCAGCGGGATGACCGCCCGCTTGAGCGGCATGGTCAGCGACAGCCCGGCCCAGCTGTCGTCCAGCTCGCCGAAGAAGCCGGGCAGCCCGGCCTCGTCGACCTCGAAGCGCCCGTACGACCAGTCGTCGAGACCGAGGGCGGCGTACGCGGCCCGGTGCAGGACCGGGGAGAGCGAGTGCGCGATCGGCGAACCGAGGACGGCCGCGCGGCGGGACAGGGTCATGTTCAGTTCCCCGCGTTGAACTTGTCGACGAGCTTCTGGTGCTCGGCGAGCGTCTTGGCGAATTCGGTCTTGCTCATGCCGTCGGTGGCGACGAAGTAGATCCAGCCGTCCTTCGTCGGGTCGAGCATCGCGGCGAGAGCGTCGTTGCCCGGGTTGCTGATCGGACCGGGCGGCAGGCCCTTGTGCTTGTACGTGTTGTACGGGTCGGTGTTGCTGTTCGCCTCCTTCTCGGAGATCTTGATCTCCGACTGACCCTTCAGGTAGTTGAGGGTCGAGTCGAACTGCAGCAGCTGGAACGTCTCGCGGTTGTCCGGCGCCAGGCGGTTGTAGATGACCTCGGCCATCTTGCGGAAGTCGTCGTGCGTCTTGCCCTCCGCCTGGACCAGGCTGGCCACCGTGAGGAGCTCCCACGGCCCCTCGACGCCGAGCCCCTTGGCCTTCGCCGCGAGGTCGAGCTTCGTGTACTCCTGGTTGGCGCGCGCGACCATCTTGCGGAGCGCGTCCTCCGGCTTGCTGCTCTTGGCCACCGGGTAGCTCGCCGGGTAGAGGAACCCTTCCAGCGGGTCCTTGATGTCGGGGTGCTTCTTGGCCCATTCGGGCAGTCCGAGGCTGTCCGCCTTCGCGCGGGCGACTTCCTTGGCGGTGCCCGGCTTGAGGTCGAGGCGCTTGTCGAGCTGGTCGTACACCCAGGCGTTCCGCTTGCCCTCGGGAATGACGAGGTTGGCCTGGCTGGCCGGGTCGAGCATCATCTTCACCGCGTTCTCGGCCGACATCTCCTTCTTCAGCGTGTAGACGCCCGCCTGGATGGAGAGGCCCTTGGAGTTGCGCCCCTGCGCCGAGACGAAGGCGTCGACGCTCTTGACGACGCCCGCCTTCTTGAGGATGTTGCCGATCTCGTTGCCGAGCGCGCCCTTCGGGATCTCGACCTGGACGTCTCCCGAGCCCGTGCCCGCGTAGTCCTCCGCCGCGCCGAACTGGCCCTGCCAGAACTGGTAGCCGAAGTAGCCGACGCCGCCGACGCCGCCCGCGAGGACGAGCGCGACGACCAGGCAGGCCATGCCGTTCTTGCCCTTGCGCTTGTTCGCCTTGCTCCGGCGTTCGCGGTCGCCGCCGCGGGAGCCCCGGCCGCGGCCCGGCTCCTCGTCGTACTCGTCCTCGTCCGGGTCTTCCTCGCCGGTGAAGAAGGGATGCTTCTCCTCCTCCGGCTCCGGCTGTGCCTCTTCCTCCGGCGCCCAGTCGATCACCGGCTCCGGCGGGTTCTGCCGGCGGCCGGGAGGCTGGGGCGGGGGGTACGCCTCGGGCGTGCCGTACAGGTCGGGGTTCTGGCCGCCGTACGGATCGGCCGGAGTCCCGCCGTACGGCATCGCCGCCTGGCCCGTCTCCCAGTTGCCGTCGTACTGCTGTCCGAGGTGCCCGGGCGTGTCGTAGCCGCCCTGGTCCTGGTACCCCGACCCGTACTGCTGCTGCTGATGTTGTTGCTGGTGCTGCTGTTGTTGCTGCTCGTACGCCTGCTGGTACTGCTGCTGGGCGTGCTGCTGGTACTGCGCCTGCGGATCGACGTACCCCTGCTGCTGGTACTGCTGCTGCGCATGCTGCTGCTGGTGGTTCTGCTGGTACGGGTCGCCCTCGTACGCCTGCGGGACCTGACCGGTCTGACCGCCCTGCCCGTACGGGTCCTGGTAGCCGTGAGCGCCCTGGCCGTACTGGTTTGCCTGCTGCGGGTGCGGGTAGTGCTGCTGCTGGCCCTCCCACCCCTGGTCCCCGTACAGCGGGTCCCCGGGGTGCCACGGTTCGGAGCCGGGGCTCCGGCCATACTCAGTCATCGATCCCCAAAACAGCCGCGAGGCTTCCGGACGATCCGCCTCTACGTAGTGCGGCAGCTGTTCGAACACCGCCGCATCGCGCGGAACGTTACCGTATCGCGATCAGATGACCACTTCGACGCCCTCGCCGGGCGGATTACCTGATACCCGTTCGGACTCAAGAGCGTTCTGAAGGATGATCACAGCGGCGGCCTGATCGATGACGGACCGCCCCTTCTTGGCCTTCACACCGGAGGCCCGCAGCCCCTGGGTCGCGGTGACCGTGGTCATCCGCTCGTCGACCAGCCGGACCGGCACCGGGGCGATGCCCTTGGCCATCTCCCCGGCGAAGGCACGGACCTTGGTCGCGGCCGGACCCTCCCGCCCGCTGAGCGAGCGGGGCAGGCCCACGACGACCTCGATCGGCTCGTACTCCTCGACGATCTGGCGGAGCCGCCGGTGGGCGGCCGGGACGTCACGTCCCGGCACGGTCTCCACCGGCGTGGCGAGGACCCCGTCGGGGTCGCACGAGGCGACCCCGATCCGGGCGTCCCCGACATCGACCGCGATACGGCGGCCGCGACGCATCGTCACGCCGTCTCCACCACGAGACGCTCGACGGCGGCGATGGCCTCGCCGACGGCCTGCGGGTTCGTACCGCCGCCCTGGGCGACGTCCGGCTTGCCGCCGCCACCGCCACCGAGGGTCTTGGCGGCCGTGCGGACCAGCTCGCCGGCCTTGAGACCGCGCTCGCGGGCGGCCTCGTTGGTGGCGATGACCGTGAGCGGCTTGCCGTTGGCCGTGGTGAACAGGGCGACGACGGCCGGGCGGTCGGACGGGAAGCGGCCGCGGATGTCGAGGACCAGCTTGCGCAGGTCGTCGGCGCCGGTGCCGTCCTGGACCTGGCCGGTGACGAGGGCGAGGCCGCGGATGTCCTGGGCGGAGTCGACGAGACCGGCGGCGGCCTGGAGGACCTTCTCCGCGCGGAACTTCTCGATCTCCTTCTCGGCGTCCTTCAGCTTGCCGAGCATGGCGGAGATCTTCTCGGGAAGCTCCTCCGGACGGCCCTTGACCAGCTCCTGGAGCTGGGCGACGACCGTGTGCTCGCGGGCGAGGAAGTTGTACGCGTCGACACCCACGAGGGCCTCGATACGGCGCACACCCGAACCGATGGACGACTCGCCGAGGAGCTTCACCAGACCCAGCTGGGCGGTGTTGCCGACGTGCGTGCCGCCGCACAGCTCCTTGGAGAAGTCGCCGATGGTGACGACGCGGACCTGCTCGCCGTACTTCTCGCCGAACTCGGCGATGGCGCCCTGGCGCTTGGCCTCGTTGATCGGCATGACCTCGGCGTGCACCTCCAGCTCGCGCGAGAGGACCTCGTTGATCTTCTGCTCGACGTCGGTGAGGACCGCGCCGGGGACGGCGTTCGGCGAACCGAAGTCGAAGCGGAAGCGGCCGGGCTGGTTCTCGGAACCGGCCTGGGCGGCCGTCGGGCCGAGGGCGTCGCGCAGCGCCTGGTGGGTGAGGTGGGTGGCCGAGTGGGCGCGGGCGATGGCCCGGCGGCGGCGCACGTCGATGGTGGCGTAGGCGGTGGCGCCCACGGTCACCTCGCCGACCTGCACGGAACCCTTGTGCACGGAGACACCGGGAACGGGCTGCTGGACGTCACGGATCTCGATGACCGCGCCGCTGTGCAGCTTGATCCGGCCCTGGTCGGCGATCTGACCGCCGCCCTCGGCGTAGAACGGGGTGCGGTCGAGGACGACCTCGACCTCGTCGCCCTCGGAAGCGGCCGGCGAGGAGACGCCGTTGACGAGGAGGCCGACGACCGTGCTCTCGCCCTCGGTGTTGGTGTAGCCGGTGAACTCGGTGGCGCCGTTGCTGTCGGCGATCTCCCGGTACGAGGTCATGTCGGCGTGGCCGGTCTTCTTCGCCTTGGCGTCGGCCTTGGCGCGGTCCCGCTGCTCCTTCATCAGGCGGCGGAAGCCGTCCTCGTCCACGGAGAGGCCCTGCTCGGAGGCCATCTCCAGGGTGAGGTCGATCGGGAAGCCCCAGGTGTCGTGGAGCAGGAACGCCTTGTCGCCGGAGAGGATCGTGCCGCCGGCGGCCTTCGTCTCGGTGACGGCGGTGTCGAGGATGTTGGTGCCGCCCTTGAGGGCCTTGAGGAAGGCGGCCTCTTCGGCGAGGGCGACGGTCTCGATGCGCTTGCGGTCGGTGACCAGCTCCGGGTACTGCTCGCCCATCGTGTTGATCACGGTGTCGACGAGCTCCTGGACGACCGGACCGGTGGCGCCGAGCAGGCGCATGTTGCGGACGGCGCGGCGCATGATGCGGCGCAGCACGTAGCCGCGGCCCTCGTTGCCGGGGGTGACGCCGTCGCCGATGAGCATGACGGACGTGCGCATGTGGTCGGCGACCACGCGCAGCGAGACGTCGCTGTCGTGGGCCTTGCCGTAGGCGACGCCGGTGAGCTCGGTGGCCTTGTCGATGACGACCTGGAGGGTGTCCGTCTCGTACATGTTCTGGACGCCCTGGAGGATCATCGCCAGGCGCTCCAGACCGAGGCCCGTGTCGATGTTCTTCGACGGCAGCTCGCCGAGGATCGGGAAGTCGTCCTTCCCGGTGCCCTCGCCGCGCTCGTACTGCATGAAGACCAGGTTCCAGATCTCCACGTACCGCTCGTCGTTGACGGCCGGGCCGCCCTCGACGCCGAACTCGGGGCCGCGGTCGTAGTTGATCTCGGAGCACGGGCCGCAGGGGCCGGGAACGCCCATGGACCAGTAGTTGTCCTTCTTGCCGAGGCGCTGGATGCGCTCGGCGGGGACGCCGACGACGTCGCGCCAGATCTGCTCGGCCTCGTCGTCCTCCTGGTAGACGGTGATCCAGAGCTTCTCCGGCTCGAGCCCGTAGCCGCCGTGCTCCACCGGGGTGGTCAGCAGCTCCCAGGCGAGCTTGATGGCGCCTTCCTTGAAGTAGTCGCCGAAGGAGAAGTTGCCGCACATCTGGAAGAACGTGCCGTGGCGGGTCGTCTTGCCGACCTCTTCGATGTCCGGCGTACGCACGCACTTCTGCACGCTGGACGCGCGCGTGAAGGGCGGCTTGACCTCACCCAGGAAGTAGGGCTTGAAGGGCACCATGCCGGCGGGGACGAGCAGCAGAGTCGGGTCGTCCGCGATGAGCGACGCCGAAGGGACGACGGTGTGCCCGCGCTCCTCGAAGAAGCTCAGCCAGCGGCGGCGGATTTCAGCCGACTCCATCAGTGGTCCTCATTCCGGTTGTACGAGATCGTGGGAATTGCATGCGTGGTCGGGTACGGGGTGGAGCCGAGGGCGCCACGGCGGCGCGGCTCCGGAAGCTCCCGGGCCTGGGCCGGGCCCGGCTCGCCGGGCGCGTCGAGGCCGAGTGCCTCCTCCAGTTCGGCCTCCCGCTGGACCATGCCCGCCCTCACGTCGAGGGCGAAGTCCTTGAGGCGGTGGCCGGTCTCGATCGCCTTGTTCGCCGCCTGGGCCGCGAGGCTCTCGGGGGTCAGCTGCTTCAGCTTCCGGTTGACCTTGGTGGTGGCCCACACGCCGGCGGCTGCGCCGGCCGTGAACCAGAACGTGCGGCGGAACATCGCGGCTCAGCCCTTCTGCTTCCGGCGTCGCGAGGACGGCACGGTACGGCCGACGATCACAGTACGTCGCGAGGCGGTCCGCGGCACGTCCGCGCCGTCCCCGCCGCGGCCCAGCGCCTTGCGCACCCCGTAGCCGAAGGCCGCGACCTTGACGAGCGGGCCGCCGAAGGTGGAGGCGACGGTGGAGGAGAGCGCGGAGGCGTTGGAGGTGACCTCCTGGACGTCCGAGGCGATGGCGTCGACCCGGTCGAGCTGGGTCTGTGCCGAGCGGACGGTCGCGGAGGCGTCGGCCAGCAGGGGAACGGCCTGCTCGGTCACGTCCGCCACCATCTTGGTGGTCGCCCTGAGCGTCTGCGCCAGCCTCACCAGAACCACGGCGAGGAAGGAGACCAGGATCGCCCAGAAGACGGCCACCAGGATCCCGGCAACCTCTCCACCGGTCACTCTGCACCGCTCTCTGCTGTCGTTGGGCCCTTACGAAAAGTCGTCCCCCGACCCTATCGCGCCCGGGCTGTCGCGCCGCACCGCATTACCGCCTGTGGGACGGGAGTTACGGGAACCGATTGTACGGAGCGCGCGGGGGTGAGTACGCTCCGTGTCCCATGCGACGGAGCAATCTCCCGGCGGAGCTCAACCGGTTCGTCGGACGGACCACCGAGCAGGCCGCACTGACGGCGCTCCTCGACGCGTCTCGCCTGGTCACGGTCGTGGGTGTGGGCGGCGTCGGCAAGACCCGGCTCGCCCTGAGGGCTGCCACGAGGGTGCAGAAACGCTACAGCGACGGGGTACGGCTCGCCGAGCTCGCGCCACTGCGCGACCCCGAGCTGATCGAGTACGCCCTGGTCGAGGCGCTCGACCTGACCGACCACACTCCGCGCCCCCCGCGCGAGGTGCTCGTCGAGCACCTCGCCGAGCGGCGCACGCTGCTGGTCGTCGACGGTTTCGAGCACCTCGTGGAGGACTGCGCGCCGCTGGTGCGGGAACTCCTCGAGCACGCTCCCGGGCTCACCGTCCTCGCGATCGGCAGGCGACCCCTGCGGGTGGCGGGCGAGGCCGTGTTCCCGCTGGCGCCGCTGGGCGAGGAGGACGCGATGACGCTGCTCGCGGAGCGGGCGGCGGAGGCGGGCGCGCCGAGCCTGCCGGGACCGGGTGCGGGGCGCGGGGCAGGGGCCGGGGCAGGCGTCGGAGCCGGGGCCGGAGCCGGGGCCTTGCGCGGTGTTCCCGCGTCGGCGGGCGCGTCCGTCCGCCGGGGCACGGACGCGGCCCGGCCCGGCGTCCCGGGAGGTCGGGCCGGAGTCCCGGCCCCGGCCGGCGGCCGGGACGCCGTACGGGAGCTGTGCCGGCGCCTCGACGGGATTCCGCTCGCGCTCGAACTGGCGGCCGGGCGGCTGCCGCTGCTCTCCGTCGAACAGATGCTGTACCGCCTCGACGACCGCTTCCGGCTCCTCACGGACGGCGCGCGCGGGGCGCTCCCCCGCCATCAGACGCTGCGCACCGCCATCGGCTGGAGCCATGAGCTGTGCACCCCGGAGGAGCGGCTCCTCTGGGCGCGGCTCTCCGTCTTCCCCGGCCCCTTCGACCTGGAGGCGGTGGAGTACGTGTGCGGGGGCCCGGAGCTCCCGCCGGAGCGGATCCTCGATCTGCTCGGGGGGCTGCTCGCGCAGTCGCTGCTCACGCGGGAGGACACCCCGACCGGTTCCGCGTACCGGATGCTCGACACGGTCTCGGCGTACGGGGCGGAGTGGCTCGCGGCGCTCGACGACACCGAGCGGATGCGGCGGCGGCACCGCGACTGGTACATGGGCCTGGCCACCTGGTGCGAGCTGGAGTGGTTCAGCCCGCGCCAGCCCGAGGTGGCGGCCCTGACGGAGGCGGCGCTGCCGCATCTGCGGGCGGCCCTCGAGCTCTGTCTCGAGCTGCCGGAGGACGCGCATCTCGCCCAGCACCTGGCCGGCACGCTCTGGTTCGCGTGGGTGGGCTGCGGGCGTCTCTCGGAGGGCCGGCACTGGCTGGACCGGGCTCTGGCTCTCGAGTCCGGCCACGAGGAGGCACGGCTCAAGGCGCTGTGGGTGCTCGGGTACGTGGCGGTGCTGCAGGGCGACGGTACGGCGGCGGTGGCGGCGCTCCACGAGTGCGGGGAGCGGGCCAGGTCCTCGCGGAACGCGCTTGCGGAGGCGTACGCGACGCACCGGATGGGCTGTCTCGCGCTGCTCACGGACGACATGCCGCGGGCCGAGGAGCTGATCGGGCGGGCCCTGGACGCGTACCGGGAGCTCGGCGAGCTGAACAGCAATGTGCTGATGGCACAGATCGAGCTGGCGATGGCGCGGGCTTTCCGGGGCGACCAGGAGGGGGCGGGCGCGCTCTCCCGGGAGGTCAGGGAGGTCTGCGAGGAGCGGGGCGAGCTGTGGGCCCGGGCGTACGCCCTCTATGTGCTGGGGTATCTGGCCTGGACCCGGGGCGCGTTCGGGGAGGCGCGGGAGCTGCTCACCGAGTGCGTGGCGATCAACGACAGCTTCCGTGATCTGGTCGGCCTCGTCCTGGCCATCGAGCTGCTCGCCCTGGTGACGGTGAGCGAGGGCGACGCGGCGGAGGCCGCTGTCCTCCAGGGGGCGGCGGTCCCGGTGTGGGACACGGTGGGTGTCCGGCTCTTCGGCTCGGAGGCGTTCGACGTGCCGAGGGCGCTGTGCGAGCGGCAGGCCGAGGAGGCGCTCGGTGCGGAGGCGTACGGCGCCGCGTTCCGGGCGGGTCAGGGGCTCTCGGCGGCGGAGGCGGTGGAGCGCGCGCTCGTGGCCGGCCGGGGTCCGGCCGTCGCCGTCCCTGCGGAGGGGTCCGCCCCGCGTCCGTTCCGCACCGCCGGCACGGCGGCCGTCCCGGGAACGCGGAAGCCCGCCGGCTCCCCCACCGGTAAGGGCGGGGAAGCGGCGGGCTGAACACCGCGGGGGTGGTACTACGTCCCCCGGCCTGCGCCGGGGCCCGGATCAGCGGGCGTAGTACTCGACGACCAGCTGCTCGTCGCAGATGACCGGGATCTCCTTGCGGTTCGGGTCGCGGTCGAGGCGGAAGGCCAGGGCCTTCAGGTTGACCTGCAGGTAGCGCGGGGTCTCACCGTCGGCGGCGAAGCCACCCTCACGGGCGACCTCGAACAGCGGCTTGGTGCGGCTGCGCTCGCGGACCATCACGACGTCGTCGGGACGGACGCGGAACGACGGCTTGTCGACCTTGCCACCGTTGACCTGGATGTGGCCGTGGACGACCATCTGGCGGGCCTGGTAGATGGTGCGGGCGATGCCCGAACGCAGGACCAGGGCGTCGAGGCGACGCTCGAGCTCGACGACCAGCGCCTCGCCCGTCTTGCCTTCGGCCTTCTTGGCGCGGTCGTAGGCGCGCGCCATCTGGCGCTCGCTGATGTCGTACTGGGCGCGCAGACGCTGCTTCTCGAGCAGACGGACCTTGTAGTCCGAGTTCTGCTTGCGGCCACGGCCGTGCTCGCCCGGCGGGTAGGGGCGGGCCTCGAAGTACTTGACAGCCTTCGGGGTCAGCGCGATGCCGAGGGCACGCGACTTCTTGACCTTGGGACGGGACTGGTTCGGCATGAACCAACCTCTCTACTGGTACGAAACGGCTTCACCAGGGTTAGGGGAGGTCGCATCCGCAGCCGGGAAACCCGTCGGGTCCGTACAGGACGGACCGTGCCGGGCAGCCGCTCCCAGGTCTGGGCACGTACGTGCAGCACGCGAACGACCCACCGCCGTTCCCGGGATTCCGGGTGGTGGTGGGTGGCACGCGACACCTTCGAAGGTGCGCGACGCTCCTGGAAACCCCGCCCGAGGGCCGGGTCTCCGGCTGACTGTCCCGTTCTGGTGTGCCGACCGGAGCCGGACACGGGACGCAGCAATCCCGACCAGTGTACCGGCTCCGCGGGACTCCCTCGCACGCGGTCCCGGCGGCCTCAGCGGCAGGTGGCGAGCAGCTCCTCGACGGCCTTCTTCTCCGGCGGGGACACCGTGAGACCGTACTTCGCCTTGATCCCGGTCCAGCGCCGACCGTACTCGCACCAGTACGCGCTCCTCGGCGGCCGCCACCTGTCCGGGGTCTTGCTGCTCTTGTCGTGGTTCGTCTGCTTGTCGGTGGCGAGCAGCACGTCCAGGTCGTTGGCGTACGTCAGCCGCCGCTCGGGCGTCCACGCCCAGGCGCCGGCGCGCCAGGCCGCGCCGAGCGCGACGACGTGGTCGGTCTGGATCTGTGAGGCCTTGCGGTACGAGTAGGGCAACTCCTTGCCGGTGTACGGGTCGCGCAGGACGCCGGACAGGACGACGCAGGGGTTCCGGTCGCCGAGCCGGACGTCGTCGAGGTCCCGGTGGAGCACGTCGTCCCGGGTGTCACAGCCGTTGCGCCCGCCGGGGGCGTCGGTCCGGTCGGACCAGCCGTTCCCGAACTTCGCGCGCTCGTACGTCCGCCAGTTCTCGCCCCAGGCGACCCGGAGGGCCGCGAGCTGGGTCCGCGCCTGTGCGGGGGTGGGCGGGAAGCCGGGGGTGACGAGAGGGAGGGCGGAGGACGTCGGCCTGGTCTCCGTGGCTTCGCGGGGTGCGCATGCGACGACGCCCAAGGCCAGGACCAGCACACCTGCTGTACGGATCATGGGGCGAGGCTAGGGGTGCGGGGTGCCGGTGCCGGCGAAGGGCGCGCCTACTCGTCGCCCTTCAGGCGGGCCCTCACACGCTCCACCACGTCCGCGTATCGCGCCTCCGCGCCGTAGCGGGTCGGTTCGTAGTACTGGCGGCCGTGGATGGTGTCCGGGGCGTACTGCTGGGCCGCGATGCCGCCCGGGACGTCATGGGGGTAGACGTAGCCCTGGGCGTGGCCGAGCTTCGCCGCGCCCTTGTAGTGGCCGTCGCGCAGATGCGGCGGGACCGATCCGGCGAGGCCGTTGCGCACGTCCGCCAGGGCGGCGCCGATCGCGGTGGTCGCCGCGTTCGACTTCGGGGCCAGGGCCAGGGCGATCGTCGCGTGGCTCAGGGTGAGCGCCGCCTCGGGGAAGCCGATCATCGCGACGGCCTGCGCGGCGGCGACGGCGATCGGCAACGCGTTCGGGTCGGCGAGACCGATGTCCTCGCTCGCGGAGATCATGAGGCGCCGGGCGATGAACCGCGGGTCCTCCCCCGCCTCGATCATCCGGGCCAGGTAGTGCAGGGCCGCGTCCACGTCCGAGCCGCGGATCGACTTGATCAGCGCGCTGGCCACGTCGTAGTGCTGGTCACCGTCCCGGTCGTACTTCACGGCCGCGCGGTCGACGGTCTCCTCGACCGTCTCCAGGGTGATCTCCGGCTCGCCCTTGGCGATGGCCGCGCCGGCGGCCGCCTCCAGGGCGGTCAGGGCGCGCCGGGCGTCGCCGCCCGCGACGCGGAGGAGGTGGGCCTCGGCGTCCTCAGGGAGGGTCACCGCCCCGCCGAGCCCGCGCTCGCCGGTGAGCGCCCGGGCCATCAGACCGCGCAGGTCGTCGTCGGTCAGCGGCTCGAGGGTGAGGAGCAGGGAGCGGGAGAGGAGCGGGGAGATGATCGAGAAGTACGGGTTCTCCGTGGTGGCCGCGATGAGCGTCACCCAGCGGTTCTCGACGGCGGGCAGCAGCGAGTCCTGCTGGGCCTTGGAGAAGCGGTGGATCTCGTCGAGGAAGAGGACGGTCTCCTTGCCGTAGCCACCGACCGCGCGGCGGGCTCCGTCGATGACGGCGCGGACCTCCTTGACGCCCGCGGTGATCGCCGACAGCTCCACGAACCGCTTGTTGGTCGCCTTGGAGACCACGTACGCCAGGGTCGTCTTCCCGATGCCGGGCGGGCCCCAGAGGATGACGGACGAGGCGCCGGCGGGGCCGCCGTCGCCGTCGCCCACGAGTCGGCGCAGCGGCGATCCGGGCTTGAGCAGGTGCTTCTGCCCCACCACCTCGTCGAGGGTGCGCGGGCGCATCCGGACGGCCAGCGGGCTGCTGGCGGGGTCCTTCTCCTGGCGGTCTTCGGCTGCTGCGGTAAAGAGGTCGGGCTCCACAGTCATGAAGCCTAGGTCACGCCACCGACAGCGCCGTCTCCGCCGGCGGACCGCCTGCGGGCGGTCAGCTGGTCCAGAAGTCCCACCAGCGGGTCAGGATCAGCATGCCGATGATCCCGATGTGCAGGACGGGGAGGACCCAGGTGAACTCGTCGAAGAAGGTCCTGAGGCCGCGGGGGGCGGGGATGACCCCGCTGCGGACGTTGTGCGAGGTCACGTACCAGAACATGACGATGGTGGCGACCCAGGCCAGGCAGCACCACAGGCACAGCGAGTTGATCTCGTACAGCGACTGGTACATCAGCCAGGTGCAGAACCCGACGCCGAACAGGGTGCCGGCGTTGAGGCCGAGCCAGTACCAGCGGCGGTAGCGGGCGCCTGCGAGCAGGGCGAGACCGATCGCGATCACCATGGCGTACGTGACGAGGCCGAGCATCGGGTTCGGGAAGCCGAAGACCGAGGCCTGCTCGCTCTTCATGATGTTGCCGCAGGAGACGATCGGGTTGAGGCTGCACCCGGGGACGAAGTTCGGGTCTTCCAGGAGCTTGAACTTGTCGATCGTGATGACCCAGGCGGCGAGCACCCCGGCCGCTCCGGTGATCACGAGCATCCAGGCGAAGGCCCTGCTCGCCCCGATCGTGCCGTCTTCGTGCCGGCCGGACGCGGCCTCGTCCACCGCTGCCTTCGTCATGTCGCCTGTTCCCTCGCTCGCGAGCCTTGTGGGCACGGTCATTCTGCCGTACGGGGCGGCGCGCCCACCGTTCGCCGGGGATAAGTGAAGCGAACATAAGGGCGAAGGGAAGGGGCCCGGACCCACGCGCGTGCGTGTGGTCCGGGCCCCTTCCCCGGAAAGCCCGTCAGGCTCTGCGGAACGTCCGTCAGGCCAGCTTGGCCCGTACCGCGTCGAGCAGCGCGTCCACGGCGACGGCCTGCTGCTCGCCGGACTCCATGTCCTTGAGCTGGACGACGCCCTCGGCGAGGTCGCGCTCACCGGCGACGACGGCGAGCCGGGCGCCGGAGCGGTTGGCGTCCTTCATCGCGCCCTTGAGGCCCTTGCCGCCGAACGAGAAGTCCGCGGAGACGCCCTCCCGGCGCAGCTCGGTGACCTTGCCGAAGAGGGTCCGGCGCGCCTCCTCGCCGATGGCCACGGCGAAGACGCTGGTGACGGCGGGGAGGTCGAGCTCGATGCCCTCCGCCTCCAGGGCGAGGACCGTGCGGTCCACCCCGAGCGCCCAGCCGACGGACGGCAGCGCGGGGCCGCCGATCATCTCGGAGAGGCCGTCGTAGCGACCGCCGCCGCCGACCGCCGACTGCGAGCCGAGACCGCCGTGGACGAACTCGAAGGTCGTGCGGGTGTAGTAGTCCAGGCCGCGCACCAGCTTGGCGTCGTCCTCGAACTCCACGCCCGCCGCGGTGACCAGGGCGCGCACCTCCTCGTGGTACGCCTTGCACGCGTCGCAGAGGTAGTCGCCGAGCAGCGGGGCGCCGACGAGCTGCTTCTGCACGGACTCGCGCTTGTCGTCGAGGACGCGCAGCGGGTTGATCTCGGCCCGGCGCAGGGTCTCCTCGTCGAGGTCGAGCCCGCGCAGGAAGCCCTGGAGCGCCTCGCGGTAGACGGGACGGCACTCCTTGTCGCCGAGCGAGTTGAGCAGGATGCGGAAGTTCCGCAGCCCGAGGGAGCGGTACGCCTGGTCGGCCAGGATGATCAGCTCGGCGTCGAGCGCCGGGTCCTCGGCGCCGATCGCCTCGGCACCGACCTGGGAGAAGTGGCGGTAGCGGCCCGCCTGGGCCCGCTCGTAGCGGTAGTACGAGCCGGAGTACCAGAGCTTCACCGGCAGGTTGCCCTGCTTGTGCAGGTTGGCCTGGAGGGCCGCGCGCAGGACGGACGCGGTGCCCTCGGGGCGGAGGGCGAGGTGGTCGTTGCCCTTCGTGGTGAGGGTGTACATCTCCTTGGTCACGATGTCGGTGGACTCGCCGACACCGCGGGAGAACAGCTCGACGTTCTCGAAACCGGGCGTCTCGATGTAGCCGTAGCCGGAGTTCCTCAGCGGCGTGGAGATCGCGTCCCGGACCGCCAGGAACGTGGCGGAGCGGGGCGGGATCAGGTCGTACGTGCCCTTGGGGGCCTGAAAGGTGCTCACGAAAGTCTCGTCACATTCCTCGTCGGGGAGCGTCCGTGCTCCCGAGACCGGCGGCCACGTCCCGCAGATAGGGGTTCGTGGCGCGCTCCTGGCCGATGGTCGTCTGGGGACCGTGTCCCGACAGCACCACGGTCGAGTTGTCGAGCGGCAGGCACACACGGGCCAGCGAAGCGAGCATCTCGTCCATGTCACCGCCGGGAAGGTCGGTGCGTCCGATGGAGCCGGCGAACAGCAGGTCCCCGGAGAAGAACACGGAGGGGATCTCCGTGGTCTCCGGCATCCTGAAGGTCACCGACCCCTTGGTATGACCGGGCGCGTGGGCGACGGAGAAGTCCAGACCGGCGAGCTTCAGCTCGGCCCCGTCCGTCAGTTCTCGCACGTCGTCGGGCTCTCCCACGGTCAGCTCGCCCATGAGGGGCATTCCGATGGAGCGGCCGAGGGCCTTCTCCGGGTCGCTCATCATGTAGCGGTCGGACGGGTGGATCCACGCGGGGACGTCATGGGCGCCGCACACCGGGACGACGGAGGCGACGTGGTCGATGTGTCCATGGGTGAGGACGACGGCGACGGGCTTGAGCCGATGCTTCTTCAGCGTCTCCTCGACACCCTGGGCGGCCTGGTGGCCCGGGTCGATGATCACGCACTCCTCGCCTGCGGCGGGGGCGACCAGATAGCAGTTGGTCCCCCAGGCCCCGGCGGGGAACCCGGCAATCAGCACGTTCGTCCTTAGATGTCGTCCGGCACGAGGGCGCGGAATTCGCGGAACCCGCGGAAAACGCGGAATACGGCAGATCAGAGCCTACCGGCGGTGCCGGTTCCACAGCCAACCCGTATACGGTACGGGCACACCCGGCCAGGACAGGAACAGACGAGCGACAGGAGCGGAACCGGTGGTCACCAGCGATCAGCGGCGGCGGCAGCTTGCCAGGGAGAAGTACGCGCGGCAGCAGCAGCGGCGGGAGGAGAACCGGCGCAAGGCGAAGCGCCGCAACACCGTCATCGCGGCCGCCCTCGCGGTGGTCCTCGCAGCGGGCGGCGCGGTGTACGCGTCCGTGGCGCTGACGGGCGACGACACCAAGGACAACGCGGGCTCCGACAACTCGGCGAGCAGCTCGCCCAGCAGCCCCGCGCCCTCGCAGAGCGAGTCGTCGAGCGCCGAGCCGAAGATGTCGGTGGACGCCAAGGCCACGTACGCCATGGCGCTCAAGACGAACGAGGGCGCCATCACCATCACCATGGACGCGGCGAAGACCCCGCGCACGGTGAACTCCTTCTCGCACCTCGCGGGGAAGAAGTACTTCGACGGGACGAAGTGCCACCGCCTCACCACCAGCGGGATCTTCGTGCTCCAGTGCGGCGACCCCAAGGGCGACGGCACCGGCGGCCCGGGCTACACCATCCCGGACGAGAACCTGGGCGCCCTCGGCAAGGCGGGCGCGGACGGCTCGGTCACCTACCCCGCGGGCACCGTGGCGATGGCTAACACCGGGCAGCCGGGCAGCGGCGGCTCGCAGTTCTTCCTCGTCTACAAGGACACCAAGCTGCCGCCGAGCTACACGCCGTTCGGAAAGATCGACGCGGCCGGCCTCCAGGTGGTCGGGGACGTCGCCGAGGCCGGTGTCGCGGGCGGCGCCGGCGACGGCGCCCCGAAGAAGGCCGTCACCATCGAGAAGGCGACCGTCACGAAGAAGTGAGCCGGGGTCCGCACGCACGCGTGACCGCCGAATCTCGGTCGCGCTGAGTGCGGACAGCCGGGCCGCCGTTCGCCTAGATTGGCGTTGTGCAGCGTTGGGCCGTCGGCCGCGCTGCGGAAGGCGGGCGAGGCCCGCCGGGAAACTGTGGACGATGCCCGGGGGGTACGACCCCGCGACGGCATCATGGTGAGGAGGCGCTGTGAGCAGCGACCCGTGGGGCCGCGTCGACGAGACGGGCACCGTGTACGTGCGGACGGCCGAAGGCGAGAAGGTCGTCGGATCGTGGCAGGCCGGCACCCCTGAGGAGGCTCTGGCCTACTTCGAGCGCAAGTACGAGGGCTTGGTTGTCGAGATCGGCCTCCTCGAGAAGCGGGTGAAGACCACCGACCTCTCGGCGAAGGACGCCACCGCGGCGATCGAGCACATCCGCCAGCAGATCGACGAGCACCACGCCGTCGGCGACCTGGCCGCGCTCGCGACCCGCCTCGACAAGCTCGTCGAGACGGTCGACTCGCGCCGCGAGGAGCGCAAGGCCCAGAAGGCCAAGCAGACCGACGAGGCGCGCTCCGCCAAGGAGAAGCTCGTCACCGAGGCCGAGGAGCTGGCCCAGAGCGAGCAGTGGCGCTCCGCGGGCGAGCGGCTGCGCGCGCTCGTGGACACCTGGAAGGGCCTGCCCCGGCTCGACCGCAAGTCCGACGACGAGCTGTGGCACCGCTTCTCGCACGCCCGCTCCGCGTTCTCGAAGCGCCGCAAGGCCCACTTCGCCTCGCTCGACGCCCAGCGCGAGGACGCCCGCAAGGCCAAGGAGCGCCTGGTCGCCGAGGCGGAGTCGCTTTCGAGCTCCACCGACTGGGGCACCACGGCGGCCCGCTACCGCGACCTGATGACGGAGTGGAAGGCGGCCGGCCGCGCCCAGCGCGAGCACGAGGACGACCTGTGGAACCGCTTCCGCGGTGCCCAGGACGTCTTCTTCGCGGCGCGCGGCGAGGTCTTCGCCGAGCGGGACGCGGAGCAGACCGAGAACCTCAAGCTCAAGGAGGAGCTCGCGACCGAGGCCGAGAAGCTGCTGCCGGTGTCGGACCTGAAGGCGGCGCGCGCCGCCTTCCGCTCCCTCAACGAGCGGTGGGAGGCCGTCGGCCACGTCCCGCGTGACGCCCGCCCCAAGGTCGAGGGCCGGATGCACACGGTGGAGCGGGCCATCCAGGAGGCCGAGGAGACCGAGTGGCGCCGGACGAACCCGGAGGCACGCGCGCGTGCCGCGGGTCTGACCGGTCAGCTCCAGGACGCGGTCGAGAAGCTGCGCAAGCAGATCGACGCGGCCCGCGCCGCCGGCAACGACGCCAAGGCCGACAAGCTCTCCCGGGAGCTGGAGGGCCGCCAGGCCCTGCTCGACCAGGCCATGAAGGGCCTGGAGGAGTTCGGCGGCTGACGCGGCCGTGACCGTACGAGGAAGGCCCCCCGGCTCACTGCCGGGGGGCCTTCCCCGTATCCGCCGTTACGGCCTGCGGGCCGATGTCACGCGGTACACGTCGTAGACGCCCTCCACGCCGCGCACGGCCTTCAGGACGTGGCCCAGGTGCTTCGGGTCGCCCATCTCGAAGGTGAAGCGCGAGGTGGCCACCCGGTCGCGGGAGGTCTGCACGGCTGCCGAGAGGATGTTGACGTGCTGGTCCGAGAGGACCCGGGTGACGTCGGAGAGCAGCCGAGAGCGGTCCAGGGCCTCGACCTGGATGGCGACGAGGAAGACCGAGGACTGGGTGGGCGCCCACTCGACCTCGAGGATCCGCTCCGGCTCCCGGGAGAGCGACTCCACGTTCACGCAGTCGCTGCGGTGAACCGATACGCCACTGCCGCGGGTGACGAAGCCGATGATCGGGTCGCCGGGCACGGGGGTGCAACAGCGGGCCAGCTTCACCCAGACGTCCTCGACGCCCTTGACGACGACCCCGGGGTCGGCGCTGGAGCGGCGCTTGGAACGGCCGCGGCTGGGCGGTGCGACCTCTTCGATGTCCTCGGTGGCCGCGTCCTCGCCACCGAGCGCCTGCACCAGCTTCTGCACGATGGACTGGGCGGTGACGTGGCCCTCGCCGATCGCCGCGTACAGCGAGGAGATGTCGGTGTAGCGCAGCTCGTGGGCGAGGGTGACGAGCGAGTCGCCGGTGAGGATCCGCTGGATCGGCAGGTTCTGCTTGCGCATGGCCCGCGCGATGGCGTCCTTGCCCTGCTCGATGGCCTCGTCGCGGCGCTCCTTGGAGAACCAGGCCCGGATCTTGTTGCGGGCGCGCGGGGACTTGACGAAGCCCAGCCAGTCGCGGGAGGGCCCGGCGCCGGCGGCTTTGGAGGTGAAGACCTCCACCAGGTCGCCGTTGTCGAGGGTCGATTCGAGCGGCACGAGCCGCCCGTTGACCCGCGCTCCTATGGTGCGGTGGCCGACCTCGGTGTGGACGGCGTACGAGAAGTCGACGGGGGTCGCGCCGGCGGGCAGCGCGATGACGTCGCCCTTGGGCGTGAAGACGAAGACCTCGTTGCGCGAGAGGTCGAAGCGCAGGGACTCCAGGAACTCGCTGGGGTCCTCGGTCTCCTTCTGCCAGTCGAGCAGCTGGCGCAGCCACGCCATGTCGTTGAGGTGGTCGTCCTTGCCGGCCTTCTTCGGCACGTCGGCGCGGACCTTGGAGGCACCGGCGACGGCCTCCTGCTTGTACTTCCAGTGCGCGGCGATGCCGTACTCGGCGCGCCGGTGCATGTCGAAGGTGCGGATCTGCAGCTCGACCGGCTTGCCGTTGGGTCCGATGACCGTCGTGTGCAGCGACTGGTACATGTTGAACTTCGGCATCGCGATGTAGTCCTTGAACCGGCCGGGGACCGGGTTCCATCGCGCGTGGACGGTGCCGAGGGCGGCATAGCAGTCCCGCACCGTGTCGACGAGGACGCGGATGCCCACCAGGTCGTAGATCTCCGCGAAGTCACGGCCGCGGACGATCATCTTCTGGTAGACGCTGTAGTAGTGCTTGGGGCGGCCGGTGACGGTCGCCTTGATGCGGGCGGCTCGGAGGTCGGCCTGGACCTCGTCGGTCACTATGGCGAGGTACTCGTCCCGCTTGGGGGCGCGCTCGGCGACGAGCCGGACGATCTCGTCGTACATCTTGGGGTAGAGGATCGCGAAGGCGAGGTCCTCCAGCTCCCACTTGATGGTGTTCATGCCCAGGCGGTGGGCCAGGGGCGCGTAGATCTCGAGGGTCTCGCGGGCCTTCTTCTCCTGCTTCTCCCGCTTGAGATAGCGCATGGTGCGCATGTTGTGCAGGCGGTCGGCGAGCTTGATGACCAGGACGCGCGGGTCCTTGGCCATGGCGACGACCATCTTGCGGACGGTCTCGGCCTGCGCGGCCTCGCCGAACCTGACCTTGTCGAGCTTGGTGACGCCGTCGACGAGCAGGGTGACCTGGTCGCCGAAGTCACGGCGCAGGTCTTCCAGGCCGTACTCGGTGTCCTCGACGGTGTCGTGCAGGAGACCGGCCATCAGGGTCGCCGGGTCCATGCCGAGCTCGGCGAGGATCGTGGTGACGGCGAGCGGGTGCGTGATGTACGGGTCGCCGCTCTTGCGCTTCTGGCCGCGGTGCCAGCGCTCGGCGACCTGGTAGGCCCGCTCGACCTGGCGGAGCGTCGCCGTCTCGATCTTCGGGTCGTTGGAGCGGACGATCCGCAGCAGAGGCTCGAGGACCGGGTTGTACGGGGAGGAGCGCTGGACGCCGAGCCGGGCCAGGCGGGCGCGGACGCGGTTGGACGAGCCTCCCGAGCGGGCGGGCGCCGAGGGCGCGGGCCGCGTGGGGGCCGGGGCCTCGGGCGCCGGGGGCTTGGGGGCCGGCGACGCGGAGGCGGCAGGCGGGGGCCCGGTCTCCGCGGGCTTGTTCTGGGGCGTGCCCGTCCCCGGCGCGGCCTTGTCGGCCTTCGGGTCGGGCTGCGCGGCGGAGAGTGACTGGGCCTCGTCTGGCAAGAGCGCTCCTCTGGCGGTACCCCCGGACGGAGTCTGGGGGAGGTACCGGGTCCCCCGGTCAGGCCCGGAAAGGCCATCGTATCGAGCCCGGACACGCACTGCTCACGCGGCCGGGGCGGGGAACGGGCCCGACGGCGGGCGTGGCACGCCCCTCGGGTCCCGGACCGGAACACTCCGGAAAACCGACGGGGCGCCCCGGGGATTCCCCGGAGCGCCCCGTGCGGGGTGAAGCCCGATGTCAGACGGTGATCAGCGCCGTGAGCGGAGCGCCGTTCAGTGCCGGCTCCAGGCGGGCGCGGCCCGGGAGGAAGCCGAGTTCCATCAGGACCGCGACGCCCGCCACCTCGGCGCCCGCGCGACGGATGAGCTCGATCGAGGCCTCGGCCGTGCCGCCGGTGGCGAGGACGTCGTCGATGACCATGACGCGGTCGCCCGCGGCCAGGTCCTCGGCGTGCACCTCGATCTCGGCGGTGCCGTACTCCAGCTCGTACGCCTGGCGCAGCGTCGCCCCGGGGAGCTTGCCGGCCTTGCGGACGGGGATGAAGCCCAGTCCCGCGCGGACGGCCACCGGGGCGGCCAGGATGAAGCCGCGCGCCTCGAGACCGACGATCTTCGTCGCGCCGTGCGCGGAGCACAGCCCGGCGAGGACGTCGGTGAGGGCCGTGAACGCCTCCGGGTCCGCGAGCAGCGGCGTGATGTCCTTGAACAGCACGCCCGGCTTCGGGTAGTCCGGTACGTCGCGGATGCGGCTGAGCAGGAGGTCGGTGACGTCCTGGGCCTCGGCGGTCATCCTCGCTGCTCCGAGGAGCGGCCGCGACGGCTCGCCCGCGGGCCCACGACGGCGATCTCGTTGTCGTCGTCGGACCGGTCGTCCGAGCCCTCGTACGACTCGCCCTTGGCGGCCGCACCGGCCCGCTTCGCCATGATGCGCTTCTTGAGTGCCCTGATCGCCGGCTCGCGCTCCTTGAGGTCGGCGACGAGCGGGGTGGCGATGAAGATCGAGGAGTACGCACCGGCGGCGAGACCGACGAACAGCGACAGCGAGATGTCGTTGAGCATGCCGGCGCCGAGGACGCCGCCGCCGATGAAGAGCAGGCCGGCGACCGGCAGCAGCGCGACGACGGTGGTGTTGATCGAACGGACCAGGGTGCCGTTGATCGAGCGGTTGGCCAGCTCGCTGTACGTGAAGCGGGTCTGCTTCGTGATGTCCTTCGTCTGTTCCTTGAGGGAGTCGAAGACGACGACCGTGTCGTACAGCGAATAACCGAGGATCGTCAGCAGACCGATGACCGTACCGACGGTGACCTCGAAGCCGACCAGCGAGTAGATGCCGACCGTGATCGTGAGGTCGTGGATCAGCGCGATGAGCGCCGCGATCGCCATTCTCCACTCGAAGGCGATGGCCAGGTAGATCACCACGAGGATCATGAAGATCCCCAGACCGGTCCAGGCCTTGGTGGCGATCTGCTCACCCCAGCTGGGACCGACCAGCTCCGCCGCGATCTTGTCCTCGGCGACGTTCAGGTCCTTGGCGAGCTCCGTGCGGACCTGGTCGGACTGCGCGGTGTCGAGGCCGCCGACCTGGATGCGGAGGGAGCCGTTGCCGAGCTGCTGGACGATCGCGTCGTGGCCGGACGCCTCTTCCGCGTACTCCTGAGCCTGGCTGACGGAGACTTCCGACTTCGGGGTCGTGAAGACGGCACCGCCCTGGAACTCGATGCCCATGTTGAGGCCGCGTACGGCCAGGGCGACGATGGCGGTGATGGTGATCAGGATGGACAGGCCATACCAGATCTTGCGGTTGCCGATGAAGTCGTAGCCGACCTCACCACGGTGGAGCCGGGCGCCGAGATCGCCGAGCTTCGACATCTCACGCCTCCTTCGGGTCGACAGGGCCAGCGACAGAGGCATTGGCACGACGGGTGCGGCGCAGCGGCGGCTTGGCGCCGAGTCGCTTCGGGTCGAGGCCGGACCAGGCGTGGCCGTCGCCGAAGAACTTGGTCCGCGCGAGGAGCGTCATGACCGGCTTGGTGAAGAGGAACACCACGACGACGTCGAGCAGGGTGGTCAGGCCGAGCGTGAACGCGAAGCCCTGGACCTTGCCGACGGTGACGATGAAGAGCACGGCCGCGGCCAGGAACGACACGAAGTCGGAGACCAGGATGGTGCGACGGGCGCGCGGCCAGGCGCGCTCCACGGCCGGGCGGAGCGTGCGGCCCTCGCGGAGCTCGTCACGGATGCGCTCGAAGTACACGATGAACGAGTCCGCGGTGATACCGATGGCGACGATGGCGCCGCAGACGGCCGGCAGGTTCAGCGCGAAGCCGATGGCCGGGCCGAGCAGGGCCATGATCACGTAGGTGAGCAGCGCGGAGACGCCGAGGCTGAGGATGGCGATCAGCGACAGGCCGCGGTAGTAGGCCACCAGGTAGATGATGACCAGGGCGAGGCCGATGGCGCCGGCGATCAGACCGGCCTCCAGCTGCTCGCCGCCGAGCGCGGCGGTGACCGTGTCGACGCTCTGCGTCTCGAAGGTCAGCGGCAGGGCACCGTACGACAGGATGTTGCCGAGGTCCTGGGCCGACTGCTGGTTGAAGTTGCCGGAGATCTCGGCACTGGCGCTCAGCGTCTGGCGCACCGACGGGGCCGAGACGACCTCGCCGTCCAGGACGATCGCGAAGCGGTTCTGCGGGTCGGCCTGCGAGGACAGCTTGCCGGTGATCGCCTGGAACTTCTTCGAACCCGCGTCCGTGAAGTCCATGGTGACGATCCACATGCCGCGCTGCTGGTCGAGCTGGCCCTTGGCGTCGTCGACGTCACGGCCCTCGACCTCGGCCGGGCCGAGGAGGTACTTCGACCAGACGCCGGGGGCGTCCTCGCCACACGCGACCGTGGGCTCGCTGGGCTTGACGCCCTGGCCCGCGGCGGTGCGCTGCTTGGGGTCGAGGCAGTTCAGGGAGGTGAACTTCTGCTGGAGCGCCGCGGTGGCGGCGTCCGGCGTCGGGGTCGCCGACGGGGTGCCGGTGGCCTTCGGCTTCGCGGACGACGAGGCGCTGCCGGTCGGCGTCGGGGTGGGGCTCGGGGCCTTGAGGGCCTCGGTGAGCGCACGGCCCTGGGCGGAGCCGGTGGCCGTCGGCGTGGCCGACTTCTCGCCCGCGGTCGAGCCGGAGGCGGAGGAGGAAGGCTTCGGCGTGCCGGAGGGAGAACCGGAGGTGCCGGCGCTGGGCGCCTCGGCGGGTCCACCGTTCGTCACCGCGAGAACGGGCCGGAAGTAGAGCTGGGCGGTGGTACCGACCTGCTCCCGGGCCTGCTTCTCGTTCGTCCCGCGAGGGATGTTGACGATGATGTTCTCTTTGCCCTGCGTCTGGACCTCGGCCTCGGAGACACCGAGACCGTTGACCCGGCGCTCGATGATGCCGACGGCGGTGTTCATGTTGGTCTCGTTGACCGCCGACTCCTGGCCGGGCTCAGCCTTGGCCTTGAGCGTGATCGACGTACCGCCGGCGAGGTCGATGCCCAGGCGCGGGGTGGTGTGCCCCGACCAGAACATGCCGCCGGTGAGCGCGACCATGGCGATCAGGATGAGTGCCAGGGCGCGGCCCGGCCGGCTCTGTCCCCCCGCCGGCCTTCGGCCCTTCTTCGGTGCTGCCACCTGTCGTATCTCCCTGTCCAACCGTCCCGCGCCGGGTGTGCGCGGGACGGCCACGAAGTGTGTGTGGGGACCTTCCCCCGCAGACGTGGAACCGTTCCGAGGACCGCGCGCGCCGGTGGGCGTGCGTGGTGTCCTCGGCCGCGACTACTTCGCGTCGGTCTCGCCGTCGGCCTTGCCGTCCTTCTGGCCCTCCGCAGCGTCGGTCACGTCCGACTTCTTCGTCAGATCGGCCTTCGGCGCGTCCTCGACGGTCTCCGTCGCCTCGGCGGCCTCGGTCAGCGACGAGGCGTCGTCCGGGACGACCGTGTCGGAGTCCGAGTCCTCGTCGTCACCGTGGACGATGCGGTTGTACTCGGAGTCCTCGAGGACGGCGCCGATCGCGTTCTTCGCGTAGACGGCGTGCACGCCGGGCGCGACCTCGAGGAGGACGGTCTCGTCGCCGATCTCCTTGACGGTGGCGTACATCCCCCCGATCGTCCGTACGCCGGTGCCGGGCTGCATCTCGTTGCGCATCTGCGCCGCCGCCTGCTGCTTCTTCTTGGCAGAGCGGGTCATCAGGAACATGGCCCCGATGAGGACGATGAAGGGGAGGAGGGTCACGATGCTCACGGGACGGGTTTCCTTCGCACGGTCGCGGAGAACCCGCGGCCTGATCTTCGGGGGTGGGCGCGCCGACCAGAAAGGGCGGCAACGGCGGAGTCTAGGCGAGTCCGCATCATTGGAACAACGTCCAGCATCGCACCCCGGTTCCTGTCCGGGCGAGTGTCAGCACCGTCACGCCCCGAAGAGCCCCTGTTGTCCCTTTCCCGCGCCGTTCCCGGCGCTCCCCGGGCCCGCTGCCTGCGGCGGAACCAGTCCGAGGTGCGCCCATGCCGCGGGGGTGGCGACCCGACCACGGGGCGTACGCGCCAGCAGACCCTCTCGTACGAGGAAGGGCTCGGCGACCTCCTCGACGGTCTCGCGCTCCTCCCCCACCGCGACGGCCAGCGTGGAGAGGCCGACCGGGCCCCCGCCGAAGAGCTTGAGCAGGGCCTCCAGGACGGCCCGGTCGAGCCGGTCGAGGCCGCGGCCGTCGACCTCGTACACGCTGAGGGCCGCCTCCGCGATCTCCCGGGTGATGACGCCGTCGGCCCTGACCTGCGCGTAGTCGCGGACGCGGCGGAGCAGCCGGTTGGCGATGCGGGGGGTGCCGCGGGACCGGCCGGCGATCTCGGCGGCGCCCGCCGGGTCGATCTCGACGTCGAGGAGTCCGGCGGAGCGGTGGATCACGCGCTGGAGCTCGGCCGGGTCGTAGAACTCCATGTGGCCGGTGAAGCCGAAGCGGTCGCGCAGCGGCGGCGGCAGGAGTCCGGCCCGGGTGGTGGCGCCGACCAGGGTGAACGGCGGGAGTTCGAGCGGGATGGCGGTGGCGCCGGGTCCCTTGCCGACGATCACGTCGACACGGAAGTCCTCCATCGCCATGTAGAGCATCTCCTCGGCGGGCCGGGACATCCGGTGGATCTCGTCGAGGAAGAGGATCTCGCCCTCCTGGAGGGAGGAGAGGATCGCGGCGAGGTCGCCCGCGTGCTGGATGGCGGGGCCCGAGGTGATGCGGATCGGCGCGTTCATCTCGGCGGCGATGATCATCGAGAGGGTGGTCTTGCCGAGGCCGGGGGCGCCGGAGAGCAGCACGTGGTCGGCGGTGGCACCGCGCTGGCGGGCGGCCTTGAGGACCAGGTCGAGCTGCTGACGGACCTTCTCCTGGCCGACGAACTCGCTGAGGTCCTTGGGCCGGAGCGCCGCCTCGACGGCCTGGTCGTCCCCCTCGGCCGATGCGCCGACGATGCGCGCCTCGTCGTCGCCGGTGGTCTCGTCGTCCCAGTTCACGGTTCTTCTGCCTTCTCGGTGGTGGTGCGGTGGTCGGGGCGGCGGGGTGGGGAGGGCCCCGCGGCGGGGCCCGTCAGCGGGCGCGGTTCAGGGACTGCAGAGCCGCCCGCAGCAGCTGCGGCACGGGAGCCGAGCCACCCGCGGCGATCGCCTCCTCCGCCTGCGGCGTCACCGCAGCCACCGCCTCCTCCGCCTCGCGCGACGCGTAGCCGAGGCCGATGAGCGCGGCGGACAGCTGCTCGGTCCACGGCGCGGGACCGGAGGCCGCCGCCCGCTGGGCGCCGACCATGCCGCTGCTGCCGAGCGGCGCCCCGAGCTTGTCCTTCAGTTCGAGGAGGAGTTTCTGCGCGCCCTTCTTGCCGATGCCCGGGACGGCCATGAGGGCCTTCTCGTCACCGGTGGACACGGCGACGCGCAGGGCGTCGGGGCTGTGCACCCCGAGCATGGCCTGGGCGAGGCGGGGCCCGACGCCGCTCGCGGTCTGGAGGAGCTCGAAGACCTGCCGCTCGTCGTCGTCCGCGAAGCCGTACAGGGTGAGGGAGTCCTCCCGTACGACGAGGGAGGTGGCGAGCCGGGCGTCCTCACCGATGCGCAGTCCCGCGAGCGTTCCCGGGGTGCACTGGACGGCCATGCCCACACCGCCGACCTCGATGACGGCCGTGGTGGGGGCGAGCGCGGCGACCGGGCCGCTGACGAAGGCGATCATCGGGTTCGGCCTTTCACTGCGGCCGCCTGCCGGGCGACCGCCTGCTGGAGACGGTTCTCGGCGACGGCCTGCTGGAGACGGTTCTGGGCGGGGGCGCGCCAGATGTGACAGATGGCGAGGGCGAGGGCGTCGGCGGCGTCGGCCGGCTTGGGTGGCGCGGACAGCCGGAGCAGCCGGGTGACCATGGCCCCGACCTGCGCCTTGTCGGCGCGTCCGCTGCCGGTGACGGCGGCCTTGACCTCACTGGGGGTGTGCAGGGCGACGGGGATGCCGCGGCGCGAGGCGCAGAGCATGGCGACGGCGCTGGCCTGGGCGGTGCCCATCACCGTACGGACGTTGTGCTGGCTGAACACCCGCTCCACGGCGACGAGTTCGGGCGAGAAGCGGTCGAGCCACTCCTCGATGCCACGCTCGATGCCGACGAGCCGCACTCCGATGTCGTCGTCGGCGGCCGTCCGCACCACGCCCACGCCGAGCATGGTGAGGGGCCGTCCCGCGACGCCCTCGACGACGCCGACGCCGCACCGGGTCAGACCCGGGTCCACCCCGAGAACACGCACACCGCACCCCCTCCTCGCTCACCTGTTTGTGCAGGCTATCCGCTGCCACCGACAACGCCGCACGAACGACAGCGGGCCGACGGGGGTGTGTCCC
>NZ_JBHTSA010000070.1:34337-45714 GCF_042795405.1 Streptomyces sp. NPDC056480
GCTCCCGTTTTTTGGCGTGCTAAGCCGCCCCCCCCCACCCCCCCCACCCCCCCCCCGGGGCCGGGGGGGGGTGTGCCCCCGGCCCCCCGCTGCGGAACCGTGTCGATCGACGGCCGGGATCAGGCGTCGACCTTCTCCATGACCTCGTCGCTGACGTCGAAGTTGGCGAAGACGTTCTGCACGTCGTCGCTGTCCTCCAGCGCGTCGATCAGCTTGAACATCTTGCGCGCGCCCTCTTCGTCGAGCTCGACCTGCATGGTCGGAACGAAGCTGGACTCGGCCGAGTCGTAGTCGATGCCGGCCTCCTGGAGCGCGGTACGGACCGCGACCAGGTCGGTGGCCTCGCTGATGATCTCGAACGACTCACCGAGGTCGTTGACCTCCTCGGCGCCGGCCTCAAGCACCGTCTCCAGGACGTCGTCCTCGGACAGCTCGCCCTTCGGGAGCACGACGACGCCCTTGCGGTTGAACAGGTACGAGACCGAGCCCGGGTCGGCCATGGAGCCGCCGTTGCGGGTCATGGCCACGCGCACGTCCGAGGCGGCGCGGTTCCGGTTGTCGGTGAGGCACTCGATGAGCACCGCGACACCGTTCGGGCCGTAGCCCTCGTACATGATCGTGGCGTAGTCGGCGCCGCCGGCCTCGAGACCCGCACCGCGCTTGAGCGCGGAGTCGATGTTCTTGTTCGGGACCGACTGCTTCTTCGCCTTCTGGACGGCGTCGAACAGCGTCGGGTTACCGTCCAGGTCGGCGCCGCCCGTGCGGGCCGCGACCTCGATGTTCTTGATCAGCTTCGCGAAGAGCTTGCCGCGCTTGGCGTCGATCACGGCCTTCTTGTGCTTCGTCGTAGCCCATTTAGAGTGGCCGGACATCTGCCTGTCTCCTTCGCGTAACCCATTTCTGAACGAACCCCAGAGATCCTACCGGGATCGGATCAGCGTGCCGCGCGCACCATGTCGACGAACAGGGCGTGAATGCGGTGATCCCCGGTGAGCTCCGGGTGGAACGAGGTCGCGAGGACCCGGCCCTGCCGCACGGCGACGATGTGGCCCTCGTGCTCGGCGAGCACCTCGACCTCGGCTCCGACCGACTCCACCCAGGGGGCCCTGATGAAGACGCCCTCGACGGGACCGTCCTCGATGCCCGCGACGGTGACGCCGGCCTCGAAGGACTCGTTCTGCCGCCCGAAGGCGTTGCGGCGGACGATCATGTCGATGCCGCCGAAGGTCTCCTGGCCCGAACGCGGGTCGAGGATCTTCTCGGCGAGCATGATCAGACCGGCGCAGGTGCCGTAGACCGGCAGGCCGGCGGCTATGCGCTCGCGCAGCGGCGCCGCCATGCCGAACAGCTCGGCCAGCTTGGAGATCGTGGTGGACTCCCCGCCGGGGATGACCAGACCGTCGATCTCGGCCAGCTCTTCGGGGCGCCGGACCGGCCTGGCCACGGCGTCAGCCGCGGCCAGGGCGATCAGGTGCTCCCGTACGTCGCCCTGGAGTGCCAGGACCCCGATCACGGGTGTGCTCATCAGTGATTACCAGCCGCGGTTGGCGTAGCGCTCGGACTCGGGGAGGGTGTCGCAGTTGATGCCGACCATGGCCTCGCCCAGGTTGCGGGAGGCGTCCGCGATGATCTTCGGGTCGTCGTAGAAGGTGGTGGCCTTCACGATGGCGGCGGCGCGCTTGGCCGGGTCGCCCGACTTGAAGATGCCGGAGCCGACGAAGACGCCCTCGGCGCCGAGCTGGCGCATGAGCGCGGCGTCGGCGGGGGTGGCGACGCCACCGGCGGAGAACAGCACGACCGGGAGCTTGCCGAGCTCGGCGACCTCCTTGACCAGCTCGTACGGGGCGCGCAGGTCCTTGGCGGCGGCGAACAGCTCGTTGTTGTCGAAGCCGCGCAGCCTGGCGATCTCGTTCTTGATCTGGCGCAGGTGGCGGACGGCCTCGACGACGTTGCCGGTGCCGGCCTCGCCCTTGGAGCGGATCATGGCCGCGCCCTCGGCGATGCGGCGCAGGGCCTCGCCCAGGTTGGTGGCGCCACAGACGAAGGGGGTCGTGAAGGCCCACTTGTCGGAGTGGTTGACCTCGTCGGCCGGGGTGAGGACCTCGGACTCGTCGATGTAGTCGACGCCGAGGGACTGCAGGACCTGGGCCTCGACGAAGTGGCCGATGCGGGACTTGGCCATGACCGGGATGGAGACCGCGCCGATGATCTCTTCGATCATGTTCGGGTCGGACATGCGGGCCACGCCGCCGTCCTTGCGGATGTCCGCGGGGACCCGCTCCAGGGCCATGACGGCCACGGCGCCGGCGTCCTCTGCGATCTTCGCCTGCTCGGCGTTGACCACGTCCATGATCACGCCGCCCTTGAGCTGCTCGGCCATGCCGCGCTTCACACGGGCGGTGCCGGTCTCGGGGGACTGGGGGGAAACGGAAGGCGTGGTGGACACGGGTACCTCACTCGTGACAACGGGGGTTGACGACTAGGTTGAGGAAACAGTCCACATGCAGTCCACAGCAAGGGCCAATGTGGACCCGGTGGATCGTTTTCGCAGGCTGAGAGCGTCAGGCCGGGCGGTCGGCAAGGGCCACCGGCGCTTCGTCGTCCATTTCGAAGGCCAGCGGGAAGGGCGCGTGGCCCGCGAGCCGGAACCAGCGGACCGTACGGTGGCGGCGCAGGGCGCGGGCGGCGCGGACGGCGTCGTTGTGGAACCGGCGGGCCATCGGCACCCGGCGGACGGACGCCGCGAGCTCCTCCGCGGCCTCCTCGCCACCGGGAGCCTCCCGTACGAGCTCCACCTGCTCGGGCTCGCCGAACACCACCCGCAGGGCCTGGCTCAACTCGCTCTCGGCGACCTCCCGGTGGTCCTCCTCGGCCTGCCGCGCGGCGTGCGCGGCCTCGTACAGGACGATGGAGGCGGCGGGGTCGAGGACACCGGAGGTGGCCAGCTCCTGGGTGACCGAGGCCCGACGCAGCAGCTGCGCGTCCAGTGCCGCGCGGGCGGCGTCGATGCGCGAGTGCAGCCGGTCGAGCCGTCCGGCGGTCCAGCTGAGATAGACGCCGATGAGAATCAGCGCGACGACGGTCCAGATCAGGGTTTCGGTCACGGGCGGAAAGGCTACCGGGGCCCCGGCAGCACCCCTTCCCAAAGGTCGTGGTCGTGGGCGAACAGGACACGCGCGGACCGGCCCGCGGCGAGCTCGCCGAGCCGGTCGAGCCACGGCAGGCGGGGCGTGCCGAACTCGTGGGCGAAGTCGTACGCCTGCCCGGCCAGGACGGTCACCCGGTCGCCGTGGTCGAGGAAGAGCGACTGGTGGCCCTCGGTGTGGCCGGGGGTGGGCACGATCCGCACGCCCGGAGCGATCTCGTGCTCGCTGTCGAGCTCCACGTACCGGACGCCGGGCAGCAGCGAGTCGATGGTGTGCCCGCCGGCGCGGGCGAGGGCCAGTTCGGCGCGCTGGACGAGGACCGGGGTGTCGGGGAAGCGCTGGTTGCCGCCGATGTGATCGAAGTGCAGATGGCAGTTCACGACGGTGTCCACGTCCCCGGGACCGACGGCGAGCGGCTTGCGGACGGGCCGGTAGTGGGCGTCGGTCTCGGCGGAACCGGTGCCCATGCCGGTGTCGAAGAGGAGCGCGCCGCGGGGGTGCCGCACGAGATAGCCGAGCACGGGCTCCACGCGGGGGTGGGGGCCGGCCCACTCGGCGGCGGGGCGGGTGAAGTGTCCGAGATCGAGCGTGTCGACGAGGATCATGCGCGGAGCCTGCCCGGGGGTGCCGACGGCAATCCCGGGAGCCTCCGGCGCCCTGGGGGACGACCGCCGGCGTGTGGGCGGTCGTCCCCCAGGGCCGACACCCGCCCGCCACCGCCGTGTGGGCAGCCGTCCCTCCCCCCGGACTCCGTCCGGGGGACCCCCACGCCCCAGCGGAACAGTTGCCCACAACCCCAGGTGGGCGTCGGGCGCGGGGGTGGGCGCAGGCCCCCAACGGGGGCCGGGCTGCGGCTACAGGCCCAGCCTCGCGCGCAGGCCCACTCGTTCGTCCGTGTCCACCGCCGCCGCCCCGTCCGTCACCGTCTCGTAGACGGCCAGGATGTCCGCGCCGACCGTCGTCCAGTCGAAGCGGCGCACGTGCGCCGAGCCCCGGACGCTCAGTTCCGCGCGGCGCTCCTCGTCGCCGAGGAGCCGGATCGCCGCGTCCGCGAGCGCGTCCGCGTCCTCGTTGGTGAAGAGTTCGCCCGCCGACCCCTGGTCCAGGACCTGCGCGAACGCGTCCAGGTCTGAGGCGAGGACCGGTGCTCCCGCCGACAGCGCCTCGACGAGGATGATGCCGAAGCTCTCACCGCCGGTGTTGGGCGCCACGTACACGTCGACGCTGCGCAGCAGCCGCGCCTTGTCCTCGTCGCTGACCATGCCGAGGAACTCCACCCGGGAGCGCATCTCCCGGGGCAGCGAGGCCACCGCCTCCTCCTCGTCCCCGCGCCCGGCGACCAGGAGCCGCGCCCCGGGCCGCTCGGTGAGGATCCGGGGCAGTGCCCGCATGAGCACGGGCAGGCCCTTCCTGGGCTCGTCGATGCGCCCGATGAAGCCCAGCGTCTCGCCCTGCCACTCCTTCTTCGGCTCGGCTCGCGCGAAGAAGTCCACGTCGACCCCGTTGGGGATGACGACGGCGTCGCCGCCGAGGTGCTCGACGAGCGTGCGCCGCGCGTACTCGCTCACCGCGATCCGCGCGCTGATCTTCTCCAGCGCCGGCTGGAGGATCGGATAAGCGGCGATCATGGCCCGCGAGCGCGGGTTCGACGTGTGGAAGGTGGCCACGATCGGCCCCTGCGCCGCCCAGCAGGTCAGCAGCCCGAGCGACGGCGAGGTCGGCTCGTGGATGTGGACGACGTCGAAGGTGCCGTCGTGCAGCCAGCGGCGCACCCGCGCCGCCGAGAGGAAGCCGAAGTTGAGCCGCGCCACCGAGCCGTTGTACGGCACGGGGACGGCGCGGCCGGCCGACACCACGTACGGCGGCAGCGGCGTCTCGTCGTCGGCGGGCGCGAGGACGGAGACCTCGTGGCCGAGCCGGACGAGGTGCTCGGCGAGGTCGCGGATGTGGAACTGGACGCCGCCCGGCACGTCCCACGAGTACGGGCAGACGATCCCGATCTTCACTCGCCGCGCTCCCCGCCCCGCTCGGCGCCCGCGGTCCCGGCGGCCGCGCCGGGCTCCGGGCGTTCCTCCAGGTCGGCGAGCCACAGTCGTTGCAGCATGTGCCAGTCCTCCGGATGCTCCGCGATGCCGGTGGCGAAGGCGTCGGCCAGCGCCTGTGTCATGACGGACGTCTTCTCGGCCCGCGTACCCGACTCGGGTACGTCGATCGGCGGGTGGATGCGCCCCCGCATGACCGGTGTGTCGTCGTACCAGAGCGTCACCGGCAGGAGCAGCGCGCCCGTCTGCTGGGCGAGGATCGCCGGTCCCGCCGGCATCCGCGCCGTGTCCCCGAAGAACGTGACCTCGGTGCCGGAGGCGGACAGGTCGCGGTCGGCGACCAGGCAGACCAGGCCGCCCGCCCGCAGACGCCGCGCCAGCGTGCCGAAGGCGGAGCCCCCGGTGTGCGGGAGGACCTCCATGCCGAGGGACTCGCGGTAGGCCACGAAGCGGTCGTACAGCGTCTCCGGCTTGAGCCGCTCCGCGACCGTGGTGAACGGCACGCCGAGACAGCGGGTCACCCACACGCCCGCGAGGTCCCAGTTCGCCAGGTGCGGCAGGGCCAGGACGACCCCGCGCCCGGCGGCGAGGGCCTCCTGGAGGTGGTGGACGTCCTTGATGTCTATCCCGCGCTCGACCCGCTCCTTACTCCAGGTCGGCAGCCGGAAGGACTCCATCCAGTACCGCATGTACGAGCGCATGCCGGCCTTCGACAGCTCGGCGAGCCGCTCGGGCGTCGCGTCCGGCACCACGCGCGCGAGGTTGGACTCGAGACGCAGGACGCTCTTGCCCCGTCGCTTCCACGTGAGGTCGGCGATCCGCCGGCCGAGGCCGGCGGCCACCGGCTCGGGCAGCTTCTTGACGGTCGCCCAGCCGGCGCCGTACAGCCCGTCGCTCAGTCGTTCCTTCAGCGTGCTGCCCGTGGCGGGCGCGGCGCCCTGCGAGGCGTCGCCCTGGGCCTCGTCCTCCTTCGACGGACCGCCGCGGGCCCCGTCCTCCGTCGACGTGCCCCCCGGGGACGTGCGGCCCGGGGACGTGCCGCCCTCAGGCAGCCCTTCCTCGGGCAGCCCGTCCTCGGGCGCGCCGTCCTTCGACGTGCCGTCCTTCAGCGTGCTCATGTCGTCGCCCCGCTCCCGCCGGCCGCGGCGGCGTCCGCCTCGGCCGATTCCCGTCGTACGGTCACGACGCGCTGGCCCAGGGTGACGGCGCTGCCGACGGCAACGATCCACAGCGCGATCGGCAGCAGGATCTCGACCCCGGGGACGCCGAAGGCGTGCAGCCCGGCGAGGCCGGCCGCGACGAGCGAGATCACCAGGCGTTCGGCGCGTTCGATCAGACCGTTGACGGCCACCGGCAGGCCAATCGATTCACCTCGTGCCTTCGTGTACGACACGACCTGACCGCTCGCCAGGCAGAAGATCGCCACGGCGCACAGCACGTTGTCGTCGCCCTTGCCCGCGTACCAGAGCGCGAAGCCGCCGAAGATGGCGCCGTCGGCGACCCGGTCGAGCGTCGAGTCGAGGAAGGCGCCCCAGCGGCTGGAGATCCCCGCCTGCCGGGCCATGTTGCCGTCGACGAGGTCGGAGAAGACGAACAGGGTGATGACGATGGTGCCCCAGAAGAACTCCCCGCGCGGGAAGAAGACCAGTGCACCGGCCATCACTCCCGCCGTGCCGATGAGCGTGACCGCGTCGGGGCTGACGCCCCTGCGGAGCAGAAACGCGGCGAACGGTGTGAGGACACGCGTAAAAAATGCACGCGCGTACTTGTTCAGCATGGCCTTCCCGAGGTTCGGTGGGCCGCGCGGCCCCTACGACCACCGGCTCACCCATCGTAGCCACGCGCGCCCCGGCGCACGGGCGGCACCCGCCCCACCGCGTCCGCGTCCCCCGCGAGGGCCCTCCCCGTGTACGACGTATGGACGCCTCCTTGCGTCGGTGCAAAGCTCGAAGGACCACCGCGGGCACCCGCCAGAGCCGTACCACGACACACCACTCCCCCGCGGCACCCGTCGTACCGCCGCACCGTGCGAGCAGTCGGGAGGCACACATCATGGGTGACAAGGCGAACACGGCCGCCGGAGCCGCCGGCAGGGCTTTGACGGCCGACCGGCCCACGGCCGTACGGAACGTGGTGCTGGTCGGCCACAGCGGATCGGGCAAGACCACCCTGGTCGAGGCGCTCGCCCAGACCGCCGGGGCGCTCAACCGGGCGGGCCGGGTCGAGGACGGGGGCACGGTCTCCGACTACGACGAGATCGAGCACCGCCAGCATCGCTCCGTACAGCTCTCCCTCGTTCCGGTCGGCTGGGACGGGTACAAGATCAACCTCCTCGACACCCCCGGGTACGCCGACTTCGTCGGGGAGCTGAGGGCCGGTCTGCGCGCGGCGGACGCGGCCCTCTTCGTCGTCTCGGCCGCCCAGGAGGCCGACGCCGTCGCCGCGTCCACGCGGATGATCTGGGAGGAGTGCGCCGCCGTCGGCATGCCGCGTGCCATCGTCGTCACCCACCTCGACACCGCCCGCACCGACTTCGGCGAACTCACCGGGGTCTGCGCCTCGCTCTTCGGCCGCGACGACCCGGACGCGGTCCTGCCCCTCTACCTCCCGGTGCGCGGCGAGGAGGGCGCCGACGGGCACGCGCCCGCGACCGGTCTGGTCGGCCTGCTCTCGGAGCGGATCTTCGACTACTCGACGGGGGTACGGCAGGAGAACGCGCCCGACGAGGGACAGCGGGAGCTGATCGCCGAGGCCCGGGCCCGGCTGATCGAGGGGATCATCGCCGAGAGCGAGGACGAGACCCTGATGGACCGCTACCTCGGCGGCGAGCCGATCGACGTGAAGACGCTCGTCGACGACCTGGAGAAGGCCGTCGCCCGGGGCACCTTCCATCCGGTGCTCGCGGCCGCACCGGCCGCCGCCGGCGGTACGCAGGGCCTGGGCACCCTCGAACTCCTCGAGCTCATCACCGGCGGCTTCCCCTCCCCCCTTGAGCACGAACCGCCCGCCGTGACCACCCCGGACGGGCAGCCCCGTCCCCCGATCACCTGCGACCCCGACGGCCCCCTCGTCGCCGAGGTCGTGAAGACCGCCGCCGACCCCTATGTGGGCCGCGTCTCGCTGGTCCGGGTCTTCTCCGGCACCCTGCGCCCCGACGAGACCGTCCACGTCTCCGGTCACGGCCTGGCCGACCGGGGGCACGAGGACCACGACGTCGACGAGCGGATCGGCGGCCTCACCTCCCCCTTCGGCAAGCAGCAGCGGCCCATGGCGCACTGCATCGCCGGGGACCTGGCCTGTGTGGCCCGGCTGGGCCGCGCCGAGACCGGCGACACGATCTCCGCGAAGGACGATCCGCTGCTGATGGAGCCCTGGAGCATGCCGGAGCCGCTGCTGCCGCTGGCCGTCCAGGCCCACGGCAAGGCCGACGAGGACCGGCTCTCGCAAGGGCTCTCCCGGCTGGTCGCCGAGGACCCCACGCTGCGCCTCGAACAGAACCAGGACACCCGGCAGGTGGTCCTGTGGTGCCTGGGCGAGGCCCACCAGGACGTCGTCCTCGAACGCCTGCGCGGCCGGTACGGGGTCCAGGTCGACGCCGTGCCGTACAAGGTGTCGCTGCGCGAGACCTTCGGCAGCGCCTCCGCGGGCCGGGGCCGGCACGTCAAACAGTCGGGCGGCCACGGCCAGTACGCCATCTGCGAGATCGAGGTGGAGCCGCTCCCGCCGGGCAGCGGCATCGAGTTCGTCGACAAGGTGGTCGGCGGCGCGGTCCCCCGGCAGTTCATCCCCTCCGTCGAGAAGGGCGTAAGGGCCCAGGCGGCGCGCGGGGTCGCGGCCGGCTATCCGCTCGTCGACATCCGGGTCACCCTCAAGGACGGCAAGGCCCACTCGGTGGACTCCTCCGACGCCGCGTTCCAGACGGCAGGGGCGCTCGCGCTGCGCGAGGCGGCGGCCGACGTCGCCGTCCACCTCCTGGAGCCGGTCGCCGAGGTCCAGGTCCTGGTGCCGGACGAGTACGTCGGTCCCGTGATGAGCGATCTGTCGGGGCGGCGGGGCCGGGTCGTCGGCACCGACCAGGCCGGTCCCGGGCGGACCATGGTCCGGGCCGAGGTGCCGGAGATCGAGATCGGGCGGTACGCGATCGATCTGCGCTCCGTGTCGCACGGCACCGGCCGGTTCGACCGTTCGTACGCCCGGCACGAGCCGATGCCGCCGCACCTCGCCGAGAAGGTCCGCGAACAGGCCTGAAACGGCGCCCGGTCGAGGGCGTGACAGCGGAGCGGCACAGCGGTGCCCGCGGTGAACGTTCGCCCGGCACATGTCGGGCGAACGTCATTCGGCCTCGATGTCCACAGGCGGTGACGCACACGACGGTACCCGGTTACGCTGTGGTGCCCAGCTCAGAAGGTGTGCGGGGCGCGGCAGTTGGGAACAGCCCGCACAGGTAACCGCGGCGATGGGGGCGGCAGTGGCGATCGATGGCTTCGGACCCGGGGCGCAGGTCCCCCTCATGGGCACGGGCGGAGGCACGGGGGCGACGAACGCGCTCGCGTCCGCCGCCTACCGGGACAGCGAACTGAAGACGATTCAGGATGCGGACAACGAGCTCTACAAGACGACCCTCAAGGCCGGGAAGTGGGAGAAGCTCTTCCGTCCCGACCTGGGCGAGGCCTTCTCCCGGGCCGTCCAGGTCCGCATGCTCGGCGGCGGCCGCGGCGCCCTGATCCAGTCGTTCGGCGCCGAGCCGCAGCCGGTCGTGGAGCACTGTCTCGCGGCCACCCACATCCGCCGGCAGCGGGACACCAAGCTGACCCTGGTCACCTTCGTCTGCGGTGTCCTCTTCCTGCCCGGCCTGCTGCTCTGGCTCGGCGTCATCCAGCTGCGCCGCCTGGCCGCCGGCTCCGAGAACAAGCGGACGAGCGTCGTCGGCACCGTCCTGCTGTGGGCGGCGGGGATCTTCGCCGTGCTCGTGCTGCTCAAGCTGCCCGTCGACGGGATCCTGCCGAACTACCTGCGTGCCATGCTCGTGGCCCCGGTCATCGGCTGGTTCCTGGCCCGCCGGATCTGCGACCGGTCCGCCGTCGACCTGCGGGAGCGCTGGGCGGGTCTGCTCGGCGGCGGCGGCGCCGGTCCGCAGGTCCCCAAGTCCGTTCCGCAGGACCCCGGCGAGAAGTCGGCGGAGGAGCTCCGGCTGAACCTGGAGAAGCTCTCGGCCGAGCAGCAGTCCAACATCGCGTTCTACGCCGGACCCAAGGGCATCCTCGGTCTCGGCACCCGCTGGGGCAGCTGGACCCTCGCCGAGGAACTCGTCCCCGTGGCCGGCCGGGAGATCCACGACTTCCGCGCCTGGGACGTCATCCGCAAGATCCACGACCAGCTCACCCTGCTGGAGCGCGGCTCCCTCAAGACCGGCTTCCCGAAGCCGACGGTCAAGCACTGGATCGTCTCCGCGGTCGGTGAGGGCGCCGACTCCGTCACCCGCCCCGAGGGCGACAACATCGTCCACTTCCAGGTCAAGCCGCACGAGATACAGCGCATCTGCAACGACCAGCAGTTCGGCGCGGGCAATCGCCACTACCTCGGCGTCCAGTTCACCCTCTGGGACGGGAACCTCGTCCTCACGATGATGGTCACGGTGACCTCGCTCCACCACACCCTCAGGATCGAGGTCACCGGCCACGCGCTGGGCCCCGTGCACGGCCTCTTCGGCACGAAGCCCGCGGCCAAGACCAAGGAGGTCTCGAAGACCGTCCGGTTCTGGGAGACGAAGTCGATCCAGCAGCCGCTGCTCACCACCGACGACATCGTCCGGCTGGCGGTGCGCGCCCCGCTCACCTGGTACCCGCCGGTCCTGGAGTTCCTCGGCGGCAAGATGGTCCTGCCCGAGCCCTTCGGTCTGCGGCACGTCTGGGCGGGTCCGCTCTGGAAGAACCGCTTCATGGCCGACGACGCCATAAGGATGGCGACGCCGGTGCTGCGCGCGGTCCACTCCGCGACCCTGAAGTTCCTCGACGAGCACAACGTGGACACGGAGCGCTTCACCAACCGCTCGCTGGTCCTCAGCGGCGGCATCCAGGAGCCCGGCCCCAAGAAGGCCGACGTCTACGACGCCTGACGGGGCCGTGGGCGAGGGCACGGGCGACGGCCCTGCCCGGAAGCGTACGGCGAAGGGCCCGGGCCACCGCGGTG